>JAPOYW010000574.1:0-9430 GCA_026706425.1 Gammaproteobacteria bacterium | reverse complement strand
CCCTTATCCGCCGCCTCGAAGGCGCCCCATGGCCGGGTCGGCGCTTCGCGTTCGCTATGCGCCGACGCCGCCCCCGGCCCAGCCACGCCGACCCCGGATGAACCCCCCGCCACAGCTCGCTGCGCTCGCCCTGGTGGGCGTTTCATGCGGGGGCTCAAGCCGTGGTCGCGGCGCTTGAGTGCGACGGACTCGGAAACCACGACGGCGTTGTCCACCAAGAGGCCCACCGCGAGCATCAGGCCGACCAGCGAGAGCACGTTCAGCGTCAACCCGGCGAAGTACATGGCGCCAAGGGTGGCGACGAGGGCCAATGGCACCGTGGCGGCAATGAGAAACGTGGGGAAGAGGCGACGGATGAAGGCAAACAGGACGATCGCCGAGAGTGCGCCGCCGATGACGCCGTTCTGGATGAGGTTTTGGAGCGATCGCAGCACGGGTTCGGCCTGGTCGCTGACGGTCAGGAACGATGCCTCGGCGAGTTCCGGATCCCCTGCAGCACGGTCCATGGCGTCCTGCACATCGTGAGCGACGGCGACCAGGTTCGCCTCCGGCTTCTTGTAGACCGACACGCCCAGCGCGTCCTCGCCGTTCAGGCGGCGTTGATCGGCCTCGTCCCGGGGCACGTACTCGACCGTTGCGATGTCGCGCAGCGACAGACCCGCGCGGACGGGCAGCTTGAGAATGTCATCGAGTCCGTCGAACCTGCCCAACGGACGCACCTGGGTTTCGAGTCTTGCCAGATCGATACTGCCCGCCGACAGATAGAAATTCTCGTCCCGAAGACGCCTCTGCACATCCAGCACGTCGAGCCCGTGTGCCTCGAGACGACCGGGGTCGAGGGCAATGCGCACGTACTGCTGCTTGGCCCCGAACAGGTGGACGGAACTCACCCCGGGAACCCGTTCGAGCACCATCCGGACCCGGGCGTCGAGCAACCGCCAGGCGTCCTCCTGGTCCAGGTTGGGGGCGGCGATGACGAAGGACAGGATCGGCGCGTCCTCGCCTTCGTCCCAGCCGCCGAGCTGGATGTGCCGGATGTCGTCGGGCAACCGGTGCCGGATGCTCTCGACGAGTTCCTTGGCTTCGATGCCCTTGGCGGCGACATCCTCGCCGTCCTCGAGTTGCATCGAGACCCATACCCTGCCGGTGCGCGTTCGGGAATACATGCGGTCGATGCCGCCCATGGTGGAGAGAATCTCCTCCACCGGACGGGTGACGTTGCGTTCGACTTCCTGGGTCGATGTCGAGCCGTACGGAATGCCGATCCCGATGTAGGAGCTTTCCTGCTCGGGATACTGCTCGACGGCCATGCGCAGCCCGGCGAAAGCGCCAACGATCACCAGACCGATGAACACCATGCCGACCGTGACGGGCCGGCGAATGGCGGCGCGAGAGACGATCACGCCCGGGCCTCCTCGAACACGTCCCCGTGGATCTGCTTCCGGTCAACGAGATCGTACACGACGGGGATCACCACGAGCGTCAGCAAGGTTGCCCCCAGCAAGCCGCCGATCACCGTGATCGCCATGGGGGTGCGCAGTTCCGACGCCTCGCCGAGACCGATCGCCATCGGCAGCAGACCGAGGACGGTGGTGATCGTCGTCATCATGATCGGACGGAACCGCTGCCGTGCGCCGGTGACCACCGCGGTCCGGCGGTCGAGGCCGTCCAGCCGCAATCGATTGACGCGGTCCACGAGCACGATGGCGTTGTTGACCACGATGCCGACTAAGAGGATCGCGCCGATGAACACCACCACCGAGATCGAAACGCCGGCCAGATAGATGCCGAGCACAGCCCCGATCGCGGCCAGCGGTGCCGTGAACATGATCACGAACGGATGCAGCAGGGACTCGAACAACGACGCCATCACCAGGTACACAAGGATGAGCGCCAGCAGCAGCGCTAGCTGCAGCGACGTGAACGACGCTTCCATTTCCTCCGCCTGGCCACTGATTCGGCTGGTCACGTTGGGCGGATGGGGGATTCCGGCGAGCAGGCCCAGCGCTTCTTCGCCGCCCAGCGCCAGATCGCCGTGGTCGACGTGGGCGCTGACCACCGCGACGCGTTTCTGGCCGATGCGCTGGATGTCCGCAGGACCCACCGCCATCGACACCTCGGCGAGCGCGCCGAGCCGGATCTGGCGATTGCCGGCATCGACCAGCAGGTTTTCGACGTCGGCCTTGGAGTTGCGCTCCGCTTCGTCAAGCCGCACCCGGATGTCCACGCGCTTGTCTCGCCAGGTGAACTTGGTAGGGACGTCGCCGCGGATCTTCCGGACTACCCGGTTGGCGACGTCGGGCACGAACAGCCCGGTGGCGGCGGTACGTTCCTGGTCGAACTCGATCTGCAGCTCCGGATAGCCGGGCCGGATGCTCGACTCCACATCGCTGAACGACGGCGACGCCGACATGGACGCGACCAGCCGTTCGGCCACCATCTCTAGGGCCAGCAGGTCGTTGCCCGCGATTTCGACCTCGAGCGGCGTCGCGAACGTAAAAAGCTGCGGACGTTCCACGGTGAACTGCGCGGCGGGTACCGACTCGAGACGGTCTCTCGTCAACGACATCACCCGTGCTTCGTCCGAAGGCGTTGCGTCCGGCTCCAGAACCACGCTGAGTTCGCCGATCTGTTCGCCGCCCCGGGACGCGCTCGCATCGAGTCTGCCACCCGTGCCGGCTACCGAATAGGTCGTCGCGACGCCGGGAAACGTAAGCAACGTCTGTTGCGCATCGGCGAGCAAGGCATCGGTGAGTTCCAACCGGGTGCCCGGTTCAAGTTCGATGTCGACCCGGAACTCGCCCTGCGAGAGCGGGGGAATCAGTTCCACCGGGAGGTCTGGCACCAAGGCGGCCGCTCCGCCAAGGGCGGCGAAGGCAACCGACAGTGTGAGCGCCCGAAAGCGCAGGGCGTTGCGCAGCAGTACGTCGTAGCCTGCGAAGACTCGGTCGTAGACCTGGTCGAAGGTCCACTCCGCGGGACGGGCCAAGAGCGCCATTGCCCGCTTGGCGAGTCGCCAGGCCGCCACGGTGCCGCGCACGGCCATCCGAAAGGGCACCCCGAGACCACGACGCCACCATGGCGCTGACGCCGTGTCCTCGGTCGTCGCGGCATTGCGTTGTGGGGCGATTGCCGACAGCATCGGAATGAGCGTGAAGGCGAGCACCAGCGAGGCCAGCAATGCGAACGTGACCGTCAGCGCCTGGTCGCGGAATAGCTGCCCGGCGATGCCCTCGACGAAGGCCAGCGGCAGGAACACGGCGATGGTGGTCATGGTCGATGCCAACACCGCACCGCCCATCTCGCCGGTGCCGCGTCGTGCGGCGTCCCGGAGCGTGGTCAGGGGATCGTTGCGATGGCGGGCAATGTTCTCAAGGACGACGATGGCGTTGTCCATCAGCATGCCCACGGCCAATGCGATGCCGCCGAGGCTCATGATGTTCAGTGTGATGTCGAAGGCGTCCATGAGGACGAATGTGGCTAGCACGGAGACCGGGATGGTCGCGGTGACGATCAGCGTGCTGCGGACGTCCTTGAGGAACAGGTAAAGCACGATCACCGCGAGCAGGCCGCCGATGATCGCGGCGTAGCGCACCTCGTCGATGGCCGCCGAGATGAACTCGGCCTGGTCGTAGATCGTCACGAGCTCATAGTTGGCTGGGAGATCCGCGGCGATCTCGTCCATCCGCTCCAGGATGGCGGCGGCGACCGCCACGGTGTTGGCGTCGCCCTCCTTGTACATGGCGATCTCGATGGCCTCGTTGCCGTCCACCCGCATGACGCTGTCGCGTTCCTTGTGGCTCTCGGTGACCGTCGCCACGTCCTCGAGACGCAGCACGCGGCCCTGGTCCTGGAAGACGATGGTGTCGGCGATGTCGCCGACCGACTCGAACTCGTTGACGGTGCGCACTAGGAACTCTTCGCCCCGCGCCGTCAGCCGCCCACCCGAGAGGTTGATGTTGGCAGCCTGCAGGCGCTGCCCCAACGACTGCACGCTCATGCCGAGTTGGGCCAGGCGTTCCTGGTCGACATCCACGGCGATCTCGTCCTCGAAGCCCCCGCTGACCAGCACGGCCGCCACGCCGATCACCGGATCGAGCCGCTTCTTGACGACGTCTTCGGCGAAACGGCGCAGCTCCTGGAGCTGCGCCGTCTCGGCGCCCGCCTCGCGCTCCTTGAGCACGACGGCGGATCGGGCGATCGGGTCCAGGTTGGGGTTGAGGCGAAGGATCGACGGTCGCTCGACCTCCAACGGCAACCGCACCAGGTCGAGTTTCTCGCGGACTTCCACCGCGGCGTTGGTCATGTCCGTGCCCCAGGCGAACTCCAGCACCACATCGGACCGCTCGGCTGCGGAGATGGAGTGCATGCGCCGCAACCCGTTGATGACACCGACACGTTCCTCAAGCCGGCGGGTGATCTGTTCCTCGACTTCGGCCGGCGCCGCGCCTTCGAAGTCGGTCCTGACCGTCAACGTCGGGTAGGCGAGTTCCGGGAGCAGGTTAAGGCCGAGGCGGTCGAGCGACAGGCCGCCGAACAGGGCCACGGCGAACGTGGCCATCGCAACGGTGACGGGCCGGGCGATCGCGGTCGCGACGATGTTCATGGCATGACCCGGTGGTGTGCGCGCGGTTCGGGGTTAGCCGGAACCCAGTGGACCTGTGTCGTCCACGACCGACACCCGCGCGCCGTTGCGCAGTCCCCCGTGCCCGGTCGTCACGACCCATTCGCCTTCGGCGACACCGTTCAGGACTTCGACAGTGCCATCTGACACGTAGCCCATGGTGACGTCGCGGCGTTCGACAGCGCCACCCTCGACCACGAACAGGCTGTTGTCGTCCCGCCGGGTCGCGATGGCCTCCAGCGGCACAAGCACTGCGTCGGTGCGTTGATCGATGCGAACGTCGACGCGGGCGAACATTCCGGGTCTTAGACGCGATTCGTCGTTGGCGAGCCTCACGGTTACCCGGAACGTGCCGGAACCGGCATCGACTTCCGGAGCAACCCGCGCCACTGCGCCGTCGAACTGCTCGTCGGGGAGCGCATCGATGTGGATCCGGGCGTATTGGTCCGGACGTATGTTCTGGATTTCCCGCTCGGGCACGTTGAGTTCCGCCTCGATGACGTCGAGGCGCTTCATCTCGAACGCCGGGGCATTCTGGTTCAACGTGTGGCCGACCTTGATGTGGCGACGGGTGATGACCCCGTCGATCGTCGCCCGGATGGTGGCCTCCTTGAGCTCGTATTCGCGTAGCCGCAGGTTCGTTTCCTCCGCCTCGAACGCGAACTTGGCATCGTCGTGCTCGTTCGGCGAGATCATCTTCGCCTCGAACATGCGCTGGGCGCGCTCGTAGGCGGTCTTCAGGCGATCGAGCTGCGCCCTGGATCGTGCCAGCTCGAGGTTGAGCCGTTCGGTTTCCAACTGGGCGAGCGCCTGCCCCGACTGCACCACGTCGCCCTCCTCGGCGAACAGCGCTTCGACGACGCCTTGCGTCCGGGCAACCACGACGGCCTCCTCCGCGGCCGTCAGGTTGGTCGAACTCTCGTAGTAGGCCTCGATCGTGCCGCGTTGAACCTGGGCGACATTGACGGGGACGGGCGGCGCTTCGTCGGCTCCGGTCCCGTCCCGCCCTCGGCCGTTCTTGCCCACCTGCCCGCTGGTTCTGCTGGCATCGGCACTTTTCCTTTCATCGCGCGCAGTCGTCGTACCGTCGCCGCTTTCCTCGTCACGCCCACACGCGCCGAGCATGAGGCACACGATGGCGATGCCCGTCGACAACAGGGCAACGCCAGATCTTTCGCCGATCAAGCTGCTTCGGAGCGTGTGCGATAGCAACTGCCTATCCTTGGGTGACTGACCATTTGGGGTGACCGGATATCATACAAGAGCCATCAAAGGCCGAGGCGGACATGAGCGCGACCGGTGACCGGCAATCTTCGGGACGAAGTTGTGTGTTTGGGCAGCATCGGGCCCATCGGGCACCATCGGGCCAACCTGAATTGATCGAACAGTCCGTTGCCGCCATACTGGCACGCTGGCGAAAGGGGGAACTCCATGACTTCCATGAAACAAATACGTCCTTTGTTGCCTGGCGGTCAGCGCCGCCTCGCCGGCGCGCCCTGGCGTGCGCGTTGGAGAATTCGCGGAGCGAATTCTCGGGGCGACCGCGAAGCGGTCGCGTCTCGCATATCGATCGCTTGCAGCTTGGTGGCGTGCTTGACCGCACTCAACATGGCGGCCAACGGCGTCGGCGATCGTGTCGACAACTTCAAGCTGCTTGACCACCGCGGCACTTCCCACGAGTTGCACTACCTCTCGGACATGAAGGCCGTCGTCCTGATGTCCCACACCAGCGGCTGCGAAGCCGTCGCCGGGGACATCGAACGCTTCGAGGCGCTTGCCGGCGAATACGCCGACCAGGATGTCGAATTCCTGATGATCAATGCCGACGGTCTGGCCGACCGCCGAGCTGTTGGCGAAGGCCCGAACACACCGGTGCTTGTCGACGAGACGCAGATCGTCGGCGAGTCCCTCGGTTTCCGCGCTGCGGGCGAAGTCCTGATCATCGATCCGGCCAACTGGCAGGTGGTCTACCGCGGCGGCGCGAAGGCGGACTCGGCGCTCGCCGACTTCCTGGCAGGCCGGGACATCGCCGCGGGGGCTGAGGATCCCGGCGCCTGCTCGCTTACCTTCGACCGCCCACATACGGACCTCACCTACACCGAAGACGTGGGACCCATTCTCGCGGCCAACTGCGTGACCTGCCATCGGGAAGGCGGCATCGGTCCCTGGGCCATGACGGGCTACCCCATGGTGCGCGGCTTCGCGCCCATGATCCGCGAAGTGATCCGCACCAAGCGCATGCCGCCGTGGCACGCCGACCCGGTGCACGGGGATTTCTCCAACGACCGCTCGCTGACCACCGAAGAGATCCGCACGATCGTCCATTGGGCGGAAGCCAGCGCACCGCGGGGCGAGGGCGAGGACCCGCTGGAAACCCTGGATCAGGAATGGCCGGAGTGGCCGTTGGGCGAGCCGGATGTCGTGATCGACATCCCGTCCTTCGAGGTCCCGGCATCGGGCGTCGTCGAGTACAAGTACCAGTATGTCAAGAACCCCCTTGAAAAGGACGTCTGGGTACGCGCCTCGGACATCCTGCCCGGCGACCGCGCCGCGCTGCACCACGTCATCACCACCTGGACAAAGCCGGGCCGGGACGAGAACGGCAGGCGCCAGCGTGGCAGTCTGGGGGGCTACGTGCCGGGCATGGTTTCGGCGGAGTTCCCGGAAGACACCGGAACCCTGCTACCGGCGGGGTCGTTCATCGTCTTCCAGATGCACTACACGCCCTACGGCAAGGCCGTGACCGATGCGTCGCGGTTCGGCATCTATCTCTATGACGAGCCTCCGAAGCACCGTCTGCGTTCGACCGCGCTGATCAACGGCGAGATCAAGATCCCGCCGCACGCAAAGAACCACGCCGAAACTGCGGAACGCACGTTCGAGAGGGACATACTGGTCTACACCCTGTTGCCCCATGCGCATTACCGGGGCAAGGCGTCCGAGTTCCGCGCGTTCTACCCGGATGGAACGGAAGAGGTCCTTCTTTCCGTGCCGAACTACGACTTCAACTGGCAGACCACCTACTTGTTGACGGAGCCCAAGGTTCTCCCGGCCGGTACCCGCGTCGTTCACCGAACCTGGTGGGACAACTCGGCGCAGAACCCCGCGAACCCGGATCCAGCCCGCGAAGTACCGTGGGGGCTTCAGTCCTGGGACGAGATGCTCTACGGCGCCATCGACTTCCGGGTTCTTGCGAGTGACGCCGTCGAGGTCGAGTCGGCCGGCTCGGACTAGAGCGACCCTATCGCGCCCGCGGGGGGCGCGGTTGCCGCACCGTGGGGTTCGCGAACACGGGACGGGACAAGCCCGTCCCCTACGGGCCGCGCCCGAGGCGGGCCAATTCCGTAGGGGCGACCCTTGTGGTCGCCCGCTGCACCCTCGTGGTCGCCCCTGTTGTTCGCGAACACAGGGTGCCGGTGCCCGAGCGGGCGGGGACAAGCCCCGCCCCTACGATAGGTATCTGCGACGCCTCAGCGGTAGTACCGACACAGCTTCTCGCAGGGAATCCCGTCGCCATCGCCGTCGATGCGGGTCAGCTTGCACTGGCGGAGAAAGGCGATGGCTTCCTCGCAGCTCGTCATCTTGGCGCAGGACTGCTTGGTCCCGCACTCGACTTCGGGTATCGCGCCTAGCTGCCGGTCGGTGGACTGCTCGGTCTTTCGCCAGATCCACGGCGGTACCGGATCCTCGTCGGCCCACAGGCCCCGTTCGGCTTGCCTCGCTCCGTCCTCCAAGGCGACCAGCGATGGTGCCGGATCATAGGCACGGCGCACCCAGGCAAGCCCGCGCCGAACGAGTTCCGCGTTCACGTCGAGGTCACCGACGAAAACGTGGGCCACGATGCGGCGATAGGCGTCTCCTCCGATGAGTTCCAGGCGAACCTCCTTGCCGTCGACCAGCGAGCGCAGCGCGTCCCGGGCCTCGTCGCCCCGGGGCTGGTTGAACTCCGGCGTGTCGATGTCCGCCAACCGGACCTCCACCTCGCGGCCGTTGGAATCGACGACGAGACTGTCCCCGTCCTTGACACGGACCACGGTCTCGGCGGCGCTCATGGTGGGCAAAACCACGCACGCAAGCAGTGACGGCCACATGATCTCGTGCAAACGCATACGAACATCATGCGCACGAGGACGCCGTGCGGCAAGCGGGACCGCAGGGAATGGCTGACAGTGTGCAGGACCGTCGAGCGGCACGAGCGCTGGTGCTCTCGCATGAGGATGAAGCCCTGATGCTGCGCTTCGCCAATCCGTTCGGCGGCAAGGATGTCTGGCTCACTCCCGGAGGGGGAGTCCATCCGGGCGAGGACGACCGCACGGCGCTCCACCGCGAGGTCTGGGAAGAAACGGGTTTGCGGTTGCCCGACGACGTCCCGCTGATCTGGCGCCGGGTGCATACCTATCCGCTACGGGGCGAGCAGGTCCGCCAGTCGGAGGACATCTACTTCGCACGCGTGGCGCGGTTCGAACCGACGTCGGCCAACAATCCCGCCCACGGCGAGGTCAACATATTCCGCGAGTTCCGCTGGTGGTCGTTGGACGAGATCCGCGCGAGCCGCGAACTCTTCGTTCCGAAGGGGTTCGCGGAGCTTCTGAAGAAGGTGATCGACGGAGGGCTGCCGACCCATCCGGTGATTTTGCACGGCTAGTGTGCTTCGGGCCGCCAGGTGATCAGCCAGTACATTGACATCTGAGGTCAATTGACGCAGATTCTATCGTCATTTGACGCGCTCGATTGAGGAGTAGCTATGGCGAGTGGAATCGATGTACTCGAGTCGTACGAAGACCGGCCGCCGCCGTTCAATGAATC
>JAPOYW010000262.1 GCA_026706425.1 Gammaproteobacteria bacterium | reverse complement strand
CGCCTCGGGATCGCCGCATGACGACGTTGGCGCCCGCTCACCAACGATTTGTCGTACACCCGGCTTCCATCGGCACTTGCAGGATCTTGCCGGACTTGTGCTTGAGTCCTTTAGGTTCGACCGAACGACAATCCCCTGTTACGGTTGAAGAACGCAAGCGGTTCGACGCGGGCACGGCTCGATATTGACGGGACGTTGCAGGGGTGCAAGCGGCGTTGCGATGGCGATGCGCCGCAGCACGAGACGCCTTGGGAGTAGAACCAGGATCGGGTCATGCAATACAACCCCACAAGCAAGGTACTTTTCGTCTCGATCTGCTCGCTGACCAAGGCGGGCGGAGGGCACGACGAGTACGACCGAGCGAGGCCATTGCTGCGGAATTGACCCCGCGACTCGCTAGGAAGCTGCTCTGGTGCCGGGAACGCATACGTCGGCTGGCGGCAGAGACCCCAGATCTGGCATGGCAGGGTGTCGCACTGCCGGAGCTCGAGTACAACTATGCGCTGGTCCAAGGCCCCGACTTCGGAGGCAGTCGCAAGGCGCTATACCGGTCGGCGGTCGAGCGCTACGAAGGGCGCTTCTTCCTTGGGCTGGGATCCGACAGGAGCACTGCGCTTCGGGCGTGCCCGCATCACCTACTTCTGCTGTCCGGGCTCTACGGCGTCTTGCGTCCCTTCGAGCCGATTCAGCTATATAGCTGTCCCCTCGCCTCCCAGGTCGCGCAGATCTGGCGTGACGGTGGCGTTCTCACGGAGGTTCTGAGCAGCTACGTTGTCGAACGGTCCATTGAGCGGATCATTGACCTCACCGCCGTCGACGCCTACCGCAGGCTTGTCGATTGGGAAGAAGTGTCCGGATACGGTGCCCAGGTTCTACATTGCTTTCACGTCATGGGCGCGGGCGACTATGCGCTGATCCCGTTTGGACAAGGCGTTGCGGGGGCGGCTGTCGGGTATGTCGGAAGGCGAACTCTTTGCTTTTGCGCCGGAGAGTCGCGTGGACGGGATCATCTTCAGGGTGTTGCCAACTCCGGGCGGCGCGTTCCCGGACGAGCCAGCGGCCATCACGGCCTCGCAACCCGAAGAGGACATTGTCGAAGCTCACGTGATCGAGTCGGTCGGCGAGGTTTTGGGCGGCGGCAATCCCCAATCATCGGTAACTAGCTCTAGCTCGGATGGCAGGTGGCGGTTTGCTGCGTTGTCTAGCTTCCGAAAGGATGTCTGGCGCCAGCCGAAGCTGTTCGAGCGGGTGGCGAACGCGATCGTGGAAATTTGCAGGGATCCGCTGACGCCGCGCGGAAAGACGATCAAGCGCATGAAAGGAAACATGCAGGGGTACTGGCGGTACAGGCTGGGTGATCATCGGCTCGTGTACCGGCCGGACGCTGAACGCCTGACGGTCTACTGCTATCGGCTCGCGCCACGGGGCGGCGTCTACGAATGAACGCAGTGGCGAGCGCGACGTATGGCGTCCGAATGCGACGTGCCGGTGTGCAGTTTGAGTTCCGCCGGGAAACCTGCGAGAAGTCACATTCGGTCCTGCGCCCGCGCTCTAGTCGATACGCTCGGTGAAGCGTGCTGTCCCCATACCCCTCGTGTCCGCGTGGGATCCGAAGGCCGTTGCGTCCGGTAGCATCGATCCGCTCGGAGCGTTGCGCCCCTTTAACGCGATCGCCACGGTGCTTCTTCCGGGCGTTACGACGATTACGTCCCGTGTCCGTTATCTCTCGTGGATCTGTGCTGGTCTTAGGCTACTCGACGAACTGCCGAATGGGCCGTCCGGCGGGAGGGCCGGGCGTGCACGCCGCCAGGAGATCCTCGGGTGGGAACGTCTCCTGGCGTTGGCAACTGGCATGTACGCCAAGTCTGCTGGCGCTACAGAGAACGATCCCTCATGGCACCAGCTTCGAGGCGTGTCGTACGTTCGACGCGCCGTTGAGGAAGGCATTCGTTCACCGACGTTCCCCATGTTGCGGAATCAGGGAGGCGTCGGTGGGGTCGGCACGTATTGGGTCACTCTCGTAGCAGGTGGCCTAGTCGAGAGCGATTCCGGAACTCTCACGATGCGGGGTGCCGATCTCGCCGATGCCTTTCTTCGACACAATGCGACACCGGACCGAAGAAGCCTACGTCGCATCGTCGGCGGCGAGGAGTCCACGTTCAGTGACTCTGTCTTGATCAGCTGGGGACGTTCCTCACACCTCGGAGCCGCTTCAAAGCGCGAGCAGCGAATGCTCGCCGATGCCCTTTTGGAACCTCAGGCTCACCGGCGAATGGCAATGGCGGCACGAGCGACGAGTGCGACTGCCTCCGATGGCAACTCGTTTCGACTGCTTGCCAGGCATCTCAGGGAACAAAAGGACTCGCTGGCGACCCAACTGGGCGCAGTTCTGACCGTCGCACTGTCTTTCGAGGGCTTGCACCGAGATCTCCTCTACCGATTCGATCAGGTGCTGGCGGCGGGCTACCACGGACCCGTTCGCTCAAAGGCCATCGAATTCGCGGGGCGATTGGGATCCTTGGCGCGGCGGGCCGACATGCTGAAACGAGCATTGGCGACCCCTCAAGTCAAGCTGCCAAGATCGGTGGTGGTGGCGGTGAACGCATTCTCTCTGGCCGTTGAGCCCGTAGTCCGCGCGGGAAACGACAAGGAACGGGCTCTCGGTCTGATTCGGCACCACGAGCGCGTGCAGATGGGCAAGCTGGATGCTTCGCGACAGCCCAAGCGACCTTGGGCCGAGGTCAGGGGAACCAGATCGTGGTTGCTCGTCGCCATGCGCTGGAACGCAGGCCGTCCGGGCCGGACAGTAACCGGTTGACGCATCCCTATCGAATCGAGCAATTCACCGGGATGCTGCGCGAAGCCGGCGCATGGGAGTCACCATCATGAACCCCCGGCGGCTGCTTGAGACGTGGGAACCACCGCGCGGCTACCGACTCGCGAGCGTGGTCGCTACGAGCTACGAGTTGGACGCGGATTTCCTTGAGGAAGACCTGCTGCCGACCGCATTCGGCTTGCAGCTCGCGCCAGCCCGGGGTAGGGAGTTCCGCTTGGAGTTGGAGCACGCACTACAGGATGCGGAGGTGTCAATTTTCTTCCACCCGGGTCGATACAGACCGGGACTGCGCCGGTCTCCGCGCATCGATCTATTGGCATTGCCAGAAGGGCCGTACCCCAAGCTCCACGCAAAAATCGCGTTCTTGCGATTCGTCTCGCCGACCGTGCCAGGGGCCGAAAACCAGATAGTCCGCCTATTGGTGGGCTCGGCGAATCTGACGGGCTCGGGCTACCGGAGCAACATCGAGGTGGGTGCGTCCATCGAACACGCCCCCGGTGCGTTGGCGGCGACGGCGACAGCGGTACTGGATGCAGTGGACTGGCTTGAGGACTTGATTGGCGAGTCGACAGCCCAGTTTTCGCGGCAAATCAGAGACATCAAGGCTGTACTTTCAACACGCCCGAGGCGGCGGCGATCAAAACGGATCCGTTTCGTCGGTCTTCCTTCCGAAGAGGGCTTTCCGTCACTCGCGGAACCCGGAGACAGGGTTGACTGCCTCACTATCGTGAGTCCGTTCTGGCCTTCAGGAGATGATCTCTCCGATGTCGCCGCCGCGCTCAAACGCTTCTGCGGCGGACGTTGGAATACGGTGCGGCTGATTGGACCGGGGTATCTAGTGTGCGGTCTCCGAATTAGGGTGACGAATCGAACGGCGTTGATGCTTGGACGACGGCCGGCAAATGGAGGATGTGCCGTCCTATAAACAAGCACTTAGGCTGTTTTCGCGTAGGCGGTGCATTGTGACCATATGTCACGCCAAATCCGAGACGGCACACTAGACGAACATGACGCAACTCGCCCCGCTATCCCCGCGGCACTTGTGCGAGCCCTGCTCGATGAGGGTGCGACAGTAGAGGTCGCGGCGGCAGATCCTGAATACGGGTGTTCGCTCCCGGAGCACGACGAAGACAGCGAATTCGAGGAAGTCGTGGAACGCCGCAGATCGAATCCGGATGTTATTAGGCGCGATTTGCACGCTAAGGCACTGCTTGCGGTCGGCGCCAAGACCACACGGCTTGCCATTGGCTCGTTCAACCTCACGCGCAAGGGTCTCGGGGCTGGTCGGTCGCGGTAATGTGGAGGCGGGCATGCTGTGGGCGGTTCCGAACAAGCAGTCCTGCGGCCTGAGGGAAATCGCATCGATCGGGACTGCGTGGCAACGGTGACGAAGCGACCCGAAGAGTACGTCGTCGACCCTGCGGGACTTGACGGCGACGAGGAGGGCGTTTGGCCTGCCTTCATCGTCTGCCTGCGAGCAAAGCGCAACGAACTGGTCGTAGAGGGCAATGCCTCAGCTTGGCCCGACAGGGTCGTCATTCGGATGCGCGACATTCGTTCGCGCCTGTCAAACACAGAGCAGTGGTTTGACGATTGGACTGTAACGGCTCCTGATCGGAAGGAGTCGGTCTTTTGCGCCAGCACCACATTGAATGCATCGTGGCTGGACGAGGCGACTGGGGGCGACACTCAGTCGTGGCCGCCACTGCCGGACCTTGAGGCGGAGGTCTCATGGGACGGAAAGCGTGCTACCGTGCCGGTGGTTTTCGACGAGAAGCACCTATTCCCAGTTGTCGAGACCCAGGCCAGAGAGGACGAACAATCGCTGGTTGCCTGGTTCCTTGGATTGCGACCGGTCGATGAGGTGGAAGCGAAGGGCTTTGGCCACAGCATCGATCCGACACCGTCTGCGGACGGACCGGATACTACTGCCTCGGAAATCCTGAGCTATCTAGTCCGCGATTTCGTTCACGCCTTGCCCGGCATCCGGAATCGTCTGACCGACGCCGGAGTTACGGAGACAGGACTGCGCGGCGCATTGCTGGGACCTCGGTCGCCTGTTGCACTGGCGCGCGAAGCAGTGCGCGCCTACAAGGAACCGCAACCCGGCAGACCTCGCAAGACAATGATTGCCACAGCGTTTCAGATTGCGGAACTGCGCGCCTGCTTCGGACCGTGCCCCTTCCCGAGTTGCCAGACGGCGTCGCGGGTACATTGCGTGACGACGCCGTTGCCCAGGTTTCCGCTGTGCTCGATGAACTCATCGCCGGGATTTCGCCGATGGACCGGACGGATGTTGTCTGCGCCTACTTGGATTTGGACCGATAACCCCCATGGTCGTCCGTCTCGATGGACTTGACCTGCGACGCTCGCTTCGGTCCGCGCTCGGGAATGCCGCCGCTTCTGCAGTGGAAGACGCAGCTGTGCGGCAGGAGCGTACGATCGACGCCGTACTACAGCGTCTATACGCCTCCGATCAAGAGCAGCGCAGGGAGATGGTGCTGCTGGCCGACGAAGTAGGGCTCGGCAAGACCTTCGTCGCGCTGGGCGTCGCTTGGTCGGTCCTTCACCAGCGTTCATCCGCCGGCCTCTCGTCCGGTCCAGTGCTGGTGGTCACGCCCCACGCATACGCGTTGTTTAAGAAATGGGAGCGGGAAGCCGAACGGTTCGTGCAGCTCGTAGCGCCGTCTGACAAAGGTTTCGATCTGAAAGCCGTTTCGACGCCTCACGAGCTGGCGCATGCGCTCAGAAGGCGGAGGCCGACACTCGTGATCGCGCGAATGCCTGGTTTTTCCCGAAGATTGCATCAAGTGGACACTGCTCGTATGGCGGCCATCCACACCTTGCTCCGAATGGACGGGTTCAATCTGTCGTTGGACAGCCGACTCGACATGCTGTCCGACTGGTCCCACGCAACTCACGAGACATTGGACCTGAGGCGTTCGCCATCCACATGGGATGCGGCGAAGAGCGCTAGCACCGTGGGCTTTGGTGACGCCCAGGTACGTGCGGCGTGGGGTCGGCTCCAGGCAGCGGACCCGGGCCTGTGCCGCCGGACGCGGGAGTCCTGGGAACGGTACCATGCACACCCATGGGGCGAGGCCCAGCACGCAATGGCTGGCCCCGAATGGCCTCCATCGCCTTGGAGGCTTCTGCGCGGGCTGGGCTGGCAGCTGCGTGGTTCGACGCCTATCCACCCCCGGTCACGGAAGCAGAACGCGACAATCTCTTGGAAACCCTTGGCAGGGCATCGCCACCGATCATGTGGCTGCCAGCAGTGTCGTTCGCGGAAGTCCCCTACTATCAACCGATCATCGAAGCTGGCACCCAAAAGCGTGTTCTGCACTTCGATCACTTTGCGGTGCTGTCGGAGGGTGATGCGGGCGCTTGCTTTTGCTTCGACTTCGAGATCGACCTTTCGGATCGGCTGCAGCGCGTACTCGCCATCCTGCTTGCGCGCATGACTTACTTTGGACGAGCCGAGTCGAGGGCCCGTCTATCGCTCGTGCCTGCCCCACCGAGAAACCTATGCCAGGTCGCTCCCGCTGATGGGTCGACCTCCTCAGACGGAACCCGACGGCGGATGTTGGTCACTCGCGGCACTTTCTCCGCTAGCGACCTCTGGGCAGCGAAATCCGGTGGGGGCCATCTCGTCCAAGCAGTGGTCAGCGAGGGACGAAAGCGACCACCGAGCACGGGCTGGATCGACTATGCGTTGCCGCCAAGTCTTGTTCGGGCACAGCTTCCCCGTCGCCAAGTCGCGGTGCTCACGGAGTCGCCTCGGGTATCGGCGGTACGGTTCGGGTTGTTCCGTCGGATACCCATCCCCTTCAAGGACCTCGTCCCGCTGGCGCGGGACATCCGCGATCAGGCCGTCGCAAATTTTTCGGATGCGAGCGGAGAGTCGTCAAGGCGACTCGCGGGACGTGAGAGCGATGGCCGGGTAGCCACCGGTCATCGGCATGCGTTCTGGCTGCCGGAACCAGACCCGAGAACCGGTCATTTGAAAGCGTGCACCGTGTGGCTTCCGGACGGCACAGACGGCATCGATCCCCGCGAGTTGGATGCCCTCTTTGGTGTCCAACGCATCTTCCGTGACCGCGACTATCCGATCCTAGCCGTGGCCGAGCGTGTAATCGAGAGATGTCCAGAGCGGGAACCGTCCCGTCGCTGGCGACCGCTGACGCCCTTCCTAGCGCCATTGCACTCGCGTCGCGGACGGCCCGAACTAGTGCCGGCCGAACAGCTTCGCAGAGCGTTGGAGGAAGTCGCGGACGCGACGCCTCGCGTCATACCGACGCGTGGCCCGGGTTCGCCGAGTAGGCTCACGACGGTTCGCGCCCATGTGTACCGCAACGGCGGTTGGCGCTGGACGAACAGGACGGTCGCTTGGTTCGACCTCGAGTTCGACCGTCCGGTTCTGGTTCAACGCCCCTTGGGTGCGGACGCCCACTTCGGACTGGGCAGATTCGCTGTCGCAGGGTGACCACCGAAAGGCCGGGCCGAGGTGAGTGGCGCGGCACCGATGTGGAGCACCAACATCGCGAGGGACCTCGTGCGCCGCAGTCATCGACCGAGTGGACTCCTTCGCTTTGGTCTCGACCGGCTTGACGCCTGCCGCAACCTTGCCCATAGTTGCTGACATGGACTCCGATGCCGGGCCATGCCCCATCCTGGGCGTACCGGCCCTCGCATCCACGGATAGGCGCACATCCATGAAGTCAGCCCTACAAAGCCGGGCCGAATACGCGGCCAGGCAATTCGCCATCAAGGCACGAAACCCTCTCGTCGTTGAGTTCGCCGGTGTTCCAAAGGCCGGGAAGACTACGACGTTGTCGCATGTCCAAACGTTCCTAAAGCGCTGCGGGTTCCGTACGGACGTTGTCGTTGAACGGGCATCCGTCTGTCCGATCAGGGACAAAAAGCACGCGAACTTCAACGTTTGGACGGCGTGTACGACGCTAGCGCAGGTTCTGGAAAAAACTCAGAACCCACCCCGGCCGGATGATCCGCAAATCCTGTTTCTGGATCGCGGGATATTCGACTCGATCTGTTGGATGACCATGATGGAACGGATCTCGCGTGTTCGTCCACAGGAACGGAGGATTATCGAGGACTTCCTCACTATCGACGACTGGCGGAAGAGAATATCTGCAGTAATAGTGATGCTGACTTCACCGCAGGATGCGATGGAGCGCGAGCAGGGCGTTCTGCCCGTGGATGCGACGGGCGGTTCGATAATGAACCCGGAGGTTTTGACGCAGATATGGGATGTCAACCTTTCGTGCATGGCGCAACTTGGCAATCGCTTCAGGACATATCCCGTGGACACGTCGGCGGGCGAAACAAAGGGAAACCCTCAACGTACGGCTGAGGTGGTGACCGAGATCATTCTTGGCCTGATCGAGGAGCAAGTTGCGGAGAATGTTCTTTCCTGTCCGAAGGACAGGATCACTCGCGTGTTCGGCCAGAGCAATTTCGTCGACGTTTCCCAGGCCGAGGAGCTAGTCCGGCTGTTCAGAGACGACTCGGTCGGCAGCTTCCGACCTAGGGACGAAGTCGAAAATGACGCAGATAGGGTTCAGGCACTTCCCGTAGTGGTAGTCCGGAATGGCAGTGGAGAGGTACTACGTCTAAGGCGAAGAGAGAAGTACGCCGACAATCCCTTGCACGACAAGATCGTCATTTGGGCGGGAGGACATGTTCGATCTGAAGATGCCGACAATGGCGATCCGCTGATACATTGCGCGATTCGGGAGCTTGAGGAGGAACTTCGCCTTCAAATAGAACCTCAATCGCTTCGCTTGGTGGGCGCTGTATATTTCGATAACGGCGGACAGACTTCAAAGCACGTCGCGATCGCCTATGAATGGCAAGCACCTACCGACGACGTGTCGATAGTATTAAGCAGGTCCGAGTTCTTTGAAAGGAGAGGAACGTCTCTCAGTGGTAGCTTCGCCTCTATCTCGGAACTCTCGGATGCGGTTCGCAACACGAGCTCGAAGGCATGCATGCGTGAACCTTGGTCCGTGGAACTGATTCGTAACCATCTGGCTGGAGACGCGTTCGAGGCGGATATGTTCGGTTGTCGATCCGTGTCATAGCGTTTGGGGCTTCCAGATAGGTCCGGGCTCCGGTACGCCCCCGCCGAGGACTTCGCGGAATACGTCGCCATCGACGTTGCCGCCAGACAGGATCACGGCCACCCGCTTGCCCCGCTGACGCTCCCTCTCTTCCATCAGGGCCGCGAAAGCGGCAGCTCCAGCACCCTCGGCTACGTTGTGGGTATCTGCGTAGAGAGCACGCATGGCCGCAGCGATTCCGGCCTCCGAGACCTCGGCCACACGCGCCGCGCCCCGGAGCACGATCTCCAGGGGTTCCGGCATTGGTACGCGACACGCCATCCCGTCGGCGAAGGTGTCCGCAGCGTCGGTCTCGACCACCCGACCAGCGGCGACGCTGCGTGCCATCGCCGGTGCCCGCGCCGCGACCACGCCGACGATCTCGGTCTTCAGACCCAGGAGATCGCGGGCGCGGATCAACCCGCAGATACCTGACCCCATGCCAATGGGTACGTAGACTGCGTCGAGATCCGGCACCGCGGTAAACAGCTCCAAGGCGTAGGTCGCGACGCCGCGTACCAAGGCCGGGTGGAACGGCGGGACGTAGAGTGCGCCTTCGGTGTCGGCGTGACGATTCGCAGCCTCCCGCGCCTCGTCGTAGTCGTTGCCGGCCTCGACGAGTTCCGCGCCCCAGCCGACCATCGCGGCATTCTTCTCGACGCTGTTGCCCTTGGGCGCGAACACGCTGACCTTAACGCCCTGCGGAACGGCAGCGAAGGGCACGCTCTGGCCGTGGTTTCCCCGCGTTGCGGTGACCATCCTTTGCGGCAGCTTGCCCGCCTGCGCGAGTTCGTCGAGGAGCACCAAACCGCCGCGTACCTTGAACGCGCCGGTGGGGGTGTGATTCTCGTGCTTTAGCCAGACCTCGCATCCGGTACGGCGGCATAGCCCCGGCCAACGGTACTGGGGCGTCGGGGGCATGGCGCGCGCGACGACGCGTTGCGCCGCTTCCAGGTCGGTGAGGTCGAACATCGATCGGCGGCGATCAGTCCGCGATGGCCGGGCCGATTGCGCGGCGAACGGCTTCACGCTGCGCCGTCGTCAGCAGCCCGGCGATGTGCGTCGCCATGGACGGGATGGGAATGCTCAAAGGCGATGTCCTCACGTTCGTCGCATAGGCGACCACGCCGGCGTAGAGCATCTGGTTGATGCAGTCGCCCGCACGTCGGAAGGTCGCGTCGTGGTCCTCCGCGTCGTGGCGACCGAGCAACGGACGCACGGCGTCCACCACGGCCATGGCATCCGTCCGCCGCGTCGTCCGGGCGTTGATCGCCTCGTGTACGGCGTAGACGACCATCGTCTGGGTCCGCGACGCCTCCAATCGGCGGTCGTAGTAGTGCCGCATGTTGTCTTCCGCGCGGGCCAGTGCGTCACGCAGGTTGGCGTCGTCGAATGCCAGACGATCTGAGGCCAGCAGCGCCTCCGCCGCCGCCCGGAAGTGGCAGGTGACGTGTTGCGGCCAACCCTGCGTCGGCGGCGCAAGGGCACGCCCCCAACGATCCGGGTGGCCGGCGATGCCGCCCACGTCGTCGGCCATAATGCCCAGCGACTCTTCCAGGCTTCGCTGCGCCTCGGCAGCCGTTAGCGCATCGATGCTTAAGACTCTGCCTTCGTCGAGCCGCGACAAGCCAGCTTCGCCGAGCCGGGCTGCGGACGTGGACAGGCCGCCGCACACCAGCACCACGGGGAACGTCGTCTGGTCGTGCAGGTTGTAGAGCAGGTCCCTGGTCGCCTCCCCCTCGCCGATGCGCTGAATCTCGTCGACTAGCAGCAGCGTCGGATTCATCCGGTGGGCGACCGGCTCGAACTCTCGGCTGAATGTGCGCCAGGTTTGCAGGGACGGCGGTAACACCGAGCGGGATTCGGCGTGCCGTGCCGTGGCCACAGCCTTGACGCCGGCCACCGTCTCCGAGCCCTTGGTCGTGCGTAGCGTGTCCGCCGGGACGCCCGCCATCTTCACGGCGAGCTCTTCGAGCACGTTCGGCACGTCGTCGTCAATCCAGGGGGTCGGCATGTATATGGCTACGGAGTTGGGCAGCCGTTCGGGCAGGCGACGCGCGATCTCGCCTAAGAGTGCTGTCTTGCCCGCACCCGGTGCCCCTTGGGCGACAATCGTCCGACCGGGGGTCGTTCCGGGCCGCCAGGCCTCGAGCTGCCGGATCGCGAAGTCGATCTCGCGCTCCCGGCCCGCGAACGCTACCGGTGCGCCCCGTTCGCCGACGTTTGCCCAACGTGCCAGCTTCTCGCGCCAATCCATTTGATCGCCGGCCATCGTGGTGGTCACCCGGGTTGCGTCCGCCAAGTATAGCCGTGGGTCTGGCGGGCGGGGCTTGCAAGCGGGCGGGGTGGGACGAAACGAAGGGGTTCGCGACCAGGTTGACGACATTGACCAGCCAGTGCGTTAACACCGGGTAGCGGCACCGGCCAAGACCACTTCGCCGCGACGCAATCGGTGCCGTATTGCAGCTGCTTGGCTGCGCGGTCCGCCATTCCGGAGTGCAGCGTTGAGCGCCCATGAGCGGCGGCCTCCAGACCTTTGCGGACTTCTTCCGCATCGACGGCGATCTTGTGCAGGCAGCGGCCGAGGCGCCAGCGAACGCACAAGACCAGCGGTCGTCGTCCATGCGCCTCCGGGCGGTGATAGCGGCTATGCCCGAGTCGCAAAAGACCGCGTCGTAGTTAGTTCAAACGTTCTTACGGACGCCGTGCGTGCAGTGAGTGTGGATGTACGACCGCGTCCTAGCCGGGTGCTTGCGAATCGAAGTACTCCCGCGTCACCTTGAACACCATGGGCGCGAGGAGCAGCAGTCCGACGAGGTTCGGGATGGCCATCAGGCCGTTCAGCGTGTCGGACAGGTTCCAAACCAGGTCGACCTTCACGTTGGCGAACGCCAACGCCGCGGCGACCCACAAGCCGCGGTAGATCCACAGGCTTTTCTCGTGGAACAGGTATTGCCAGCACCGTTCGCCGTAGTACGACCAGCCGAGAATCGTGGTGAACGCGAACACGGCGAGCGCGACGGTGACGATGTAGTGGCCGCCGAAGATGGTGCTCTCAAAGCCCGTGGATGTGAGCACGGCGCCGGTCAAACCGCCGCCATCGGCACCGGTCATCGTCCATGCGCCGGACGTCAGGATCACCAATGCCGTCATTGTGCACACCACCAGGGTGTCGATGAACGTGCCGAGCATCGCGATGATGCCCTGGCGCACCGGGCTGTTGGTCTGCGCCGCCGCGTGGGCGATGGCGGCGGAGCCGAGGCCCGACTCGTTGGAGAACACGCCCCGGGCGACGCCGAACCGGATCGCCGCTGCCACCGCCGCACCTGCGAATCCGCCGGTCGCGGCGGCCGGCGTGAAGGCGTGGGTGAAGATCAACCCGAATGCCGCCGGCACCTCGACGATGTTGATGAGAATGATGACCAGCGCGGCGCCGACATAAAGCACCACCATGGCGGGTACCAGCCTTCCCGCCACCTCGCCGATCCGCCGGATGCCGCCGATGATGACAACGCCCACCAGCGCCGCCACGACGATGCCGGTCGCCCAGGTGGGAACCGAGAAGCTGTTGCCGAGGGCTGCCGCCATGGAGTTGACCTGCACGGCGTTGCCGATCCCGAACGCCGCCACCGCGCCGAACACGGCGAACGCGAGCCCCAGCCACTTGCCGAGTTCGGGCGCGAATTCGCCAACCCCGTTGCGCAGGTAGTACATGGGCCCGCCGACGTGCTTGCCGTTCTTGTCCACCTCCCGGTACTCGACCGCGCACACCGCTTCGGCGTACTTCGTGGCCATGCCGAAGAGCGCAATGAGCCACATGTAGAAGATCGCGCCGGGGCCGCCCAATGCAATTGCGGTGGCGACCCCCGCGATGTTCCCGGTGCCGACCGTGGCCGAGAGCGCCGTCATCAACGCGTTGAACGGTTTGACCTCGCCTGAGCCTGTTGGATCGGATCGGTCGAACAGGAGCCGGAAGCCGTAGCCGATCTTGCGCCAGGGCATGAACACCAGGCCAAGGGTCAGCAGCACGCCGGTCACGCCCAGCATGCCGAGCATCGGCGGCCCCCACGCGAAGGCGTTGATCGAGTCGATGACGGAGTTCAATCGGTCCATGGGTTCTCCTTGGGGTTTCGGCCACCGACGCGGGCGTAGATAGCGACACCACGCCGCGTAGATGGGACACTAACACCGGATGCGGCGTCGATGTCGCTGGATGCTAAATCATGAACTACAACGACTCCGAGAAACCCGTGGACGCCTTCGTGGTCGGTCCGGATCCGTGCGTCTACTTTCCCGAGCGCATCGCGCACGCCATCGTGGTGGACTCGGACGAGGACATCAAGCCGACGGTGTACTCGCACTTGGCCCAGGCGGGGTTCAGGCGCACGGGCAGCACGTTCTACCTGCCGGATCGCGACGGCTGCAACGCCTGCATCCCGCTACGCGTCGTGGTTGACGCTTTCCGGCCCAACCGCCGCTTCCGACGGGTGTTGGCGCGCAACGCCGACCTCGATCTGGACATCGTCGATGCGCTGGACGTAGTGGAGGAGCACTTCGATCAGTCTTGGTCGTCGGTGTGGGCCGGCATGCCGCTGTTGTGAACGGCTATAGTGAGGCATATAGTTGCCTCGTATTAGGCACTCTGCAGATTGAGGCATGAACTTCGATGCCGGGACCATCGCCGCAGTACTGGGCGGACCGCCGGTACTGGGCCGTAACGTCGCGACCATGCGCGACCTTGACGACGCCGTGCGGGAGGGCATTCCGAAACGATCGCTGGACCGTGTCATCATGTTGATTGTTCCCAAGGGTGTCGGCGCGACAACCGCCGCAAGGCTGCGCAACAAGATCGTGCCAAGGGCGACGTACCAGCGGGCCGACCGCCTCAATCATCAAGTCAGCGAAACGACGGAACGGCTCGCCCGCCTCTATGCCTTGGCGATGTTCGCCTTCCAGAACGCCGATCAAGCGGCCCGTTTTCTCGCGAACCCGCACCCTGAACTGGACGACCGCGTGCCGTGCGAGGTCGCGCTGACAGAGGTCGGCGGGCGCGAGGTCGAGGAGAT
>JAPOYW010000540.1 GCA_026706425.1 Gammaproteobacteria bacterium | reverse complement strand
CGGGAGCATGCCCGATGCCGATTGCGACGGCAACAGCAAGACCCGCAATAAGCCGCCTTGTCAAGAGTCTCAATTTCTTCATGATTGTCTCCAGATGAAGATGACCAGTACGTTGGGCAAAATGAACGATCCGTCCAGTACGGGTTCGAGGAAAGCGACTCGCGCAACAACGTACGCCTTTGACCGAACTAACTAGACCGCATCTCATGGCGCCGACTATCGTCCTGCAGCAAGCTGGCCATCAAGCGATGTTTTTTCATTTTCGAAGGCCGAAGATGAACACTTATCACCTAGAGTGTCCGGTCAAGCCGCCTGTGCGGCAGAGTCCCACCGGTGCCGGAACGCAGCGGTGGCGCTCACGGTGGGCGGCCAATGATCCTCGCGAAGTCCGCGCCTAGGGTCTTCGGTGGAGTCTTTGCGACGGCGAGGGCGGGGGTTGGCCATGACGACCCATCTGGCTGATGTTCTCGCGGTCGCGGCCGCCGAGTTCCGACAGGCACGGCGGTTGAGCCGAACCTGGCTGTTGGGTTTCCTGGTGGTCGTCGGGGGATCGTTCCTCTATCTCGTCGGGTCCGGTGTCCCGCGGTTCGCCCTGCCGGGCATCGGCATGCCGTTGCTTTGGGTGCTGCTCATCGGCGTCGTCTTCCTGGCCTTCGACATCCGCGCCCGGGACGAACGGGAACGGATTGCGGCGGCGCTCGACACGCGCCCCATCCGGAACATCGAGCTGCTTGGCGGTCGACTGCTGGGCATTGCGCTCACCGTCTGGCTGCCGCTGGCCGTCTGGGCGCTGCTGCTTCAGGGCGTCGGGATGCTCGACGAGGCCGTGGATCTGTCCGGCAGCCGCGTCTCGGACAGCCGCGTCACGCCGGAGCCGGCTTCGCTCGCGACCTTCGTGTTCTTCGATGCGCCGCCAGCCCTGCTCGTCTGGGGCGCGTCGGTGATGCTCCTGGCCGCTGCGCTGGCAAACCGGCTGGTCGTCTGCCTCGTTGCCGTGGCATTGCTCGCCGCCGCGTTCTGGGCGTTGTTCAACACGCCGCTGCATCTGCTGCCGGTGGTCCTGCCGGGAGCATCCGCGAGCAAGAGAACCCGGTCCGAGATGTCCCGGTTTTGGCGAACCGCCGACCGCTTGGGAACACTTCACATGGAAATCGAGGTGGCCGAACGGCGAATACCGGTGGGTCAGGAAACCGGACATCGAACAGTCCAACACCCGGCAGACGACTCCCCATGTGAACCCGAGCAACAACTGCGCACACACCCACGCGACAACTGCAAGACCCAAACCGCCGAGAACACCAAGTGCCAGATTGACTGTTCCCCGCCAGCGCCGCTGCGTTGTCACTCTTGTGTCCGTTGTGTGCGCGTTAGGTGGCGGGCCGTCCTCACGTAGGGCACCACAGCGCACACGGGATACAGTATGGCTGCCACCAACGCGGCATACCATCCCGCGATTAGCATCCACGGCAAGGTGGCCAGAACTGCGACAGCAATCACGACGGGTTGTTGGCGGAGGAATGGTCGGATCGGGAAACCACGGTTCAAGTCAGCAAAGGCTTTTTTCATGGTTTTTCACCCCCTGGTAATGCAGGCGCACATCAGAGTAGAGGACGAGCCTCCGACGAGCGCCGCAATGGGTGCCCACGCCGCCGCGCCCGCAGGAACCGCACCTAAAGTGAGACCTTGCCAACTTCAACATTTCCGACTCCTTCTGTTAGGACGTTCCGGTGAGTTGCTGAGTGTCGTCCCGCCCCAACTACGCCATCAAGCGATGTCTTTTCATGTTCGGAGGCCGAAGTTGAACGCTCGTCACCTAGAGTGTCCGGACAAGGCCGTCTGTGCGGGTTAGGGAGTGGGGGACTTGTCACCACCCGTATCCGGGACGCGACAGCGGCCGAGGACTATGCGCCATCAACGGCGCTGGCGCGCTGTTTCTGCGGCGCGGACTCCTCGTCGACCCCTACGCGGTCGTGCCGTGGAGTCCTAGCGGCGCGCTAGCTCGCCGTGGTGGCGTTCGAGGTGGGCGGCCAAGGGATCTTCGCCGAAATCCGCCCCCGGGGTGTGCCACACGGCATGCAGGTGATCACCGCCTGCCGTGTTGTCGATCTCGATCAGGACGCCGGGGCCGGCGACACGTACGTAGAAGGAGAACGGCGGATCGTCCCGGGCGACGAAGGCGAAGTGCAGTCCTTCGCGCGCGGCGTCGATCTCCATGAGTCGAGCCGCTTCGATCTCGGCGTTCCAGAGTCCGGCGAACCGGGCGAGAAAGGCATCCAGCATCGCCCGTTGGTCGTCGTCCATGTCGCGGCGCGGCAGACCGACCGATGCCGGGTCGCGCAGCGTCGACACCTGGCCCAGCATGTGGCCGCGGTCGCGCTTGTAGGACAGGGTTGCCGCAGCGCGTTGGGACTCGTCGAGGCTGTCGTACAGCTTGCGCACGAGGCGCTCCTCCTCGCCGAGTACCGCGACGCCAGCGGAGGGCATGCCATCGGGGACAAGGCGCGGTTGAGCGCCCAGGAACAGCGGCAGGGTTGCCGCCGGTTGTCCTGGCGTAGCGGTGACGTTCAACGACAGGTGGTGGCCCTCGAAGCGGAAGCCCCAGGCGGTGTCGACAGCCGGCTCACCGAAGACCGCCCAGTAGTAGCGTTCGGGGTCGCGGAACTCCTCGACGCCCGATCGGCCGGATTCGAGTTCGCGGATATCGAGTTCCAATTGCCGGATCGCCCGGGTCTTCTCGTGTCCACGTGCCGACAGGACCGCCGCGAGCAAACCCTCCCCGGCTTTTTTCGCCGTGTCCGAGAGCTCGCCGTGGCGGACGCCCTCCAGGTCGATGGGCGCGTAGTGGATGTCGAACCGTTCCCGGTCCGTGAACGTCCAGGTACCGGCTTCGCGTTGTTGGGGGTTCATCGCGGCCAGAAGTCCGCCCGCTCGATCGGCCAGGTTCGGCAATTCGTCGCAAACCGCATGACCGGTCACGAAGGCCAGCACGGCAAGGACCGCGACCGCCGGGCCACCAAGACAAAAGTCTGACCTTCGGCTCATGGGATCTCCCGCGTCCTGCAAGGTCGTCAAGCGTATCACCCGCGCCGCCGACCGATTCTCCCTCAACAGGGCAGGCTGCTATGATCGAACGCCACCGAGAGGAGAACTCCCATGGCCGCCGCCACCGCCGAGATCGTCACCGGCATCCACCTGCAAGACGCCGCCCTTTTTCGCGAGCAATGCTATGTCGGGGGCGACTGAGTCGACGCCGACTCCGGGCGGTCGTTCGACGTAACGGATCCCGCCACGGCCCAACCGATCGGCGTCGTGCCTGCCTTCGGCGCGGCGGAGACCCGTCGGACCATCGAGGCGGCCGACGCGGCCTACCCGGCGTGGCGTGCTCTGACAGCCAAGGAGCGCGCCAACGTCCTGCGCCGGTGGTACGAGTTGATGCTCGAGCACCAGGAGGACCTCGCCATCATCATGACCGCGGAACAGGGCAAGCCCCTCGCGGAGTCGCGCGGCGAGATTCTCTACGGCGCGTCGTTCATCGAATGGTTCGCCGAGGAAGGCAAGCGCGCCTACGGGGACGTCATCCCCGCCACCCTCGCGGACCGCCGCATCGTGGTGACCAAGGAGCCGGTCGGCGTCGTGGCCTGCATCACGCCGTGGAATTTTCCCAACGCCATGATCACGCGAAAGGCGGGCCCCGCGCTGGCGGCGGGATGCACGGTGGTGGCCCGTCCCGCTTCCGCGACGCCCTACTCGGCACTGGCGCTCGGCGAACTCTACAGTCGCGACATCGGCCGGATCTGGCGGGTCGGCGAAGCGCTGGAATACGGCATCGTCGGCGTCAACGTCGGCATCATCTCCACGGAGGTCGCGCCGTTCGGCGGCATGAAGGAATCCGGCATCGGCCGGGAGCGTTCGCACTACGGCCTCGACGAGTTCATGGAGGTGAAATACCTCTGCCTGGGCGGCATCGACCAATAGGTCGGGAGTCGCGAGAACCAATGTCGAATCCCACGGAGGAGGACGTCGTCGTCGGCACCGGCGGCGGTCGAGACCTGCACGCCGACATCTACCGTCCGGAAAGTCCCAACGGCGCGGGCGTGCTGATGATCCACGGCGGCGGTTGGCGCATGGGGTCGAAGGCGATGATGCCGCCCCAGTCGACGGCCTTGGCCGCCCGCGGTTTCACCTGCGTCGCGATCGAATACCGGTTGACGCCCGAAGCGCCATGGCCCGCGCAGATTCACGACGTGAAGGCGGCGATGCGATGGTTTCGCGCGAATGCGGGCTCGCTCGGCGTCGAGCCGGACCGAATCGCCGTGCTGGGAAACTCGGCGGGCGGCCACCTGGCCCTGTTGCTGGCCGCCACCCCGGGGCACGCCGAGTTCGAGGGCGACGGCGGAAACGCCAACATCGACACCTCCGTGGCCGCGGTGATCGCCGTCTACCCGCCGGTCACGTTCTTCGTCGGGGAACGCACATCCGGCGGCACCAGCGCCGCCGCCATTCTCGGAGATGCCGCGACCTGGGAGGCGGCCAAGGCCGCGAGTCCCATCGAGTATGCCCGCGCCAGCTTCCCGCCAACGTTTTTCCTGCACGGCAACGGCGACAAGGTGGTTCCCGTCTCCGCCAGCATCAACATGTACAACGCCCTGTCGCAAGCAGGCGCCCGCGCCGAGATGCACATCTACGCCGAACAGCCGCACATCTGGGCACGGTGGCCGAAGTGGGTGCAGCCCACCATGGACGAGGCGGCGCTGTTCCTCGACCGCTACGTCGTGAACCCGGCGGGCTACCGACCGCCGACCCAGCCGCTCTGACGCCCCAGGCGGTCGCCATTCATCCGGTGCCGGAACCACCGCGTGCCGAAATACTCCAAAGCGTTGCCAACCTGACGGCAAGGTAGAGCCATGAGAGCATCCGACCTGTTCGTGAAATGCCTCGAAGAGGAGGGCATCGAGTACGTCTTCGGCGTCCCCGGGGAAGAGAACGCCGACTTCATGATGTCGCTGGAAGCCTCGGACAAGATCCGTTTCGTGCTGACCCGCCACGAGCAGGGGGCGGCGTTCATGGCGGAGGTCTACGGACGGCTCACGGGTACGCCTGCGGCCTGCCTGGGAACACTCGGCCCCGGCGCCACGAATCTCATCACCGGCGTCGCCGACTCCAACATGGACCGCTCGCCGCTGCTCGTTCTCACCGGCCAGGGCACCACGCACCGCCTTCACAAGGAGTCCCACCAGGTCATGGATGTCGTCGCCATGTTCGAACCGGTCACCAAGTGGGCGGAGACCGTGCGCACGCCGGAGGCCATTCCGGAGATCATCCGCAAGTCCGTCAGCATCGCCACCACGGAGAAGCCGGGTGCGGTGCACATCGAACTTCCCGAGGACATCGCCAAGCTCGACACCGCAGCGAAACCCATCACGCCCCGTCGGCGCCGACGACCGGTCACCGACGACAAGATCGTCAATCAGGCGTTCGAACTGCTCCGGAACGCGAAGAAGCCGGTGGTTCTCGCCGGCAACGGCTGCATTCGCCGGCGCGCCAGCCGGCAGTTGAAGCTGTTCTGCGAGAAGACCGGCATCGGCGTGGTCAGCACCTTCATGGCCAAGGGTTGCGTGGACATGGGGGCCGAATACTGCCTGTTCACGGCGGGTCTCGGCACCCGCGACCGGGTAAACCTCGCCATCGACGAATCCGACCTCGTCATCTCCCTAGGCTTCGACATGATCGAATACCACCCGCGGCTGTGGAACCCCAACGCCGACAAGCGGATCATCCACGCCGACTTCCTGCCGGCGGAAGTCGACGCGCACTACGTGCCGACGGTCGAACTGGTCGGCGACCTCGCGCACCTGCTGTGGATGTTCAACGAGCGGGTCGACTCAAGCGGAGGACTCCAATTCGACCTCGCAAACCAACGCGCACTACGCTCGGACATGCTCGACGACATCGCGGAACACGCGGACGACGACACCGAGGGCTCGATCCGCCCGCAGAAGGCCTTGATCGACGCGCGATCCGTGATGCGTGCCCGCGACATCCTGCTGTCCGATGTCGGCGCCCACAAGATGTGGATCGCGCGCCACTATCACTGCTACGAGCCGAACACCTGCCTGATCCCGAACGGATTCTGCTCCATGGGGTTCGCCCTCCCCGGTGCCGTCGCCGCCAACCTGGTGTTCCCCGAGCAACGCGTGTTGGCGGTTTGCGGCGACGCGGGTTTCCTGATGAACGTCCAGGAAATGGAGACCGCCCGGCGATTGGGTAGCGAGATCACCGTGCTCGTCTGGGAGGACAACGAGTACGGGCTCATCGCCTGGAAACAGGAAAACGAGTTCGGGCGCCACACCGACCTGTCGTTCGGCAATCCCAAGTGGCTGCAGCTAGCCGACGCGTTCGACTGGAACGGCTACTACTGTCCGAACAGCCGGGATCTCAAGGACGTTCTTGAGCGGTCATTCCGGGACCCGGGACCGAGCCTGGTCGTGGTCCCGATCGACTACCGGGAAAACCGCCTGCTCACCCAGAAACTCGGCGAGATCACGGCGACCCTGTAGGGGACGGGCTTGTCCCGTCCCGCAGCCGCAGCACCGAAATCCCGGCGACCACAGGGCGGGCGACCACAAGGGTCGCCCCTACGGGGGCGGGTTCGCGACGGCGCGGGCTATCGTCTCGCCGAGGGCTTTGGTGTTCGCATTGCCGCCCATGTCCGGAGTGAGGACCGCTGGGTCCGCCAGCGCGGCCTCGATGGCCGTCTCCACGGCCCGCGCGGCATCTTCGTACCCTAGGTGTTCGAGCATCATGGCACCGGACCAGATCTGACCGATGGGATTGCAGATGCCCTGCCCCGCGATATCCGGCGCCGAACCGTGCACGGGTTCGAACATCGACGGGAACCGCCGCTCCGGATTGATGTTCGCCGACGGCGCGATGCCGATGGTGCCCGCCACCGCCGGGCCCAAGTCCGAGAGGATGTCGCCGAACAGGTTGCTGCCGACCACGACATCGAACCAGTCCGGGTGCAGGACGAACTGCGCCGCCAGGATGTCAACGTGGAACTTCGCGGTCCCGATGTCCGGATAGTCGGCCGCCACCGCCTCGAAGCGCTCGTCCCAGAACGGCATCGTGTGCTTGATGCCGTTGGACTTCGTGGCGGAGGTGACCTGGCGTCGCGAACGTCGTCGGGCTAGCTCAAACGCGTAGCGGATGATCCGGTCGGTGCCGCGCCGGGTGAATACGCTCTCCTGGACCACGACCTCGTCGTCCGTGCCGGGGAACAGCCGTCCGCCGATGTCCGAATACTCGCCTTCGTTGTTCTCGCGCACCACGAGAAAGTCGATGTCCTTCGACGTGCGGCCCCGCAGCGGCGATTCAACGCCCTTGAACAGGCGCACCGGACGCAGGTTCACGTACTGCTCGAAGTGGCGCCGGATGGGAATCAGCAGGCCCCACAACGAGACATGGTCGGGAACCCCCGGGAAACCGACTGCACCGAGGAAGATGGCGTTGTGGCCACGGATGGTCTCGATGCCGTCCTCGGGCATCATGGTGCCGGTGCGGGCGTAGCGCTCGCAGCCCCAGTCGAAGGTCTCCCAGTCGAAATCGATGCCGAAACGCGCACCGACGGCGTCAAGTACGCGGATACCCTCCGGCACGGTCTCCTTGCCGATGCCGTCGCCGGGAATGACAGCGATGCGATAGCGCGACATGCGTCTTAGGCGTTACCCGCCAACTGCAGGAACTCGGAACGTGTCGGCGGGTTGTCGCGGAAACTGCCGAGCATCACCGAGGTCTTCATTGTCGAATGCTGCTTCTCGACGCCCCGCATGGCCATGCAAAGGTGCTGGGCTTCGATGATCACGCCGACGCCGGACGCGCCGGTGACGGTGAGAATCGTGTTGGCGATCTGCTGGGTCAGGGTCTCCTGGATCTGCAGTCGTCGCGCGTACATGTCGACTATCCTCGCGACCTTGGACAATCCGAGGACGCGTCCCCTCGGAAGATAGCCGACGTGGCACTTGCCGATGAACGGCAGGACATGATGCTCGCAGAGCGAATAGAGCTCGATGTCCTTGACCAGCACGATCTCGTCGAGTTCGGTCTCGAACAGGGCGTTGTTGACGACCTCGTCCAAGCTCTGGTGGTAGCCTCGGGTCAGGAACGCCAGCGCCTTGGCGGCTCGTTGGGGCGTATAGCGCAGTCCCTCCCGGTCCGGTTCCTCGCCGATACCCGCGATCAGTTCACGGTACGGGCGAACGAGGGTCTCCCAGGTTTCGGAGTCGCTCATCTTCGGGATATTCCAGGTAGGTCACATCGAACGAGCGAGACTGCCACGGCGATCCGTCGAAATGCAAAGACCTCGACGCCGCGGCAATCCGTTCGCTGTCGTGGGCATGATAGATATTGTCGATATATATCACAGGTGGTATGTTCTTGGCTTGCTCGGATAGGCAAGGAAATCCATGCCCCGCGCCACCAAAAGTGTCCCCGATTCGTCCTCCACCCCTCCGATGCGCAAGTTCGCGCGCGTGTTCATGAATGGCCGTTCCCAAGCTGTTCGACTGCCCCGCGAGTTTCGATTCGACACGGACCGGGTTGGCATTCGACGAGAGGGCTGCAATGTGATCCTGAGCCCGCTCTACGAGGATTGGGACGACTACTTCGCGAACGCACCGAAGGTTGGCGACGACTTCATCGCAGCAATGTCGGGTGCCCGCCGAGACCTCATGCCGCTGGAAGACAGGGAGTCGCTGGATTGAGGGTCATGCTGGATACCGATACGTGCGTCTTCGCAATGTCGCATGCTGCAGGTTTGGTCCCGAAGGCCGACCTTCGAGATTGCGGCGTTTCCGTTATCGTACTGGGCGAACTCGAATGGGGCGTTCGTCGTTCAACGCGGATCCGCGAGAACCAAGCGAGCTTGCAGCAATGGCTGGCAGCGGTCGAAGTCGCCCAGATGGACGACGAGGTCGCCCGTCGCTACGGACAACTGCGAGCGGATCTGAACCGCATCGGCCAACCTATTGGACCCAATGACCTGTGGGTCGCCGCCCACGCTCTCGCACTCGCAGTGCCACTGATAACGAACAACCTGGCGGAGTTCGAAAGGGTGCCGGGACTCGTCGCCGAGACGTGGATGACGGAGCGTTAGTGGTCCCCGGTCAGCGGTACGAACCGCACTGGGAACAGAGGCGTGGACACGCCCGTTCGCTTCGAGTAGACGACCAGTTCCTGGAAGCCGTCGTCGTCGCCGAGCGGCATGACCAGGAGTCCGTCGTCGGTAAGCTGATCGACCAGCGCGGGCGGGATCTCGTCGCTGACGGCGGTGATGATCACACCGTCGAACGGAGCGTGGTCTGGCCAGCCGTACCAGCCATCCCCCGTGCGCACGAAGACGTTGTCGTAGCCGAGTCGCTGCAACCGCTTCGTCGCCGTCTCGGCCAGTTCGGGGACGATCTCGATGGTGTAGACCTCCGATGCGAGGTGCGACAGCACCGCCGCCTGGTAGCCCGAGCCCGTGCCGATCTCCAGCACCTTGTGGTGCGGCTCGACATTCAAGACCTCGGTCATGATGGCGACGATGAACGGCTGGGAGATGGTCTGGCCGTGACCGATGGGCAGCGGGTGGTTGGCGTAGGCCAGGGACCGGTTGCGCGGCAGCACGAATTCCTCGCGCAACGTTGCCTGCATGGCACCGACGACGGCATCGCCGATTCGATCGATACCCGTGTACGATGCCGTTCGCCGGGCGTCCATCTGGATTTCCGACATCATCCGTTCCATAGGCGTTTCCGTCGCTTGACCCGGCGGTGCCTCGTCGGAGCATGACGCCGAAGCCGCCGCCGCGACCAGGACAAAGGCGAATGCTCGTTTCATCGTCTTCAAGCCGTTCACGAACTGCACGATAACATCGAACACCCGGCGCGGTGGCGCGCCCATTCCGGACGCTTCTCGGCAAAGCGCTCCCGGCCCGGCTGCTCGTCGTGGGGACGGCGCAACACGTCCATCAATTCGCGGAGCAACGCGAAGTCGCCGCGCTCGGCCTCGTCGATGGCAAGTTGCGCCAGGTAGTTCCGGGGTACGAAACGCGGGTTCGTCGCATTCATCCGGGCCACGCGTTCGGGCCAATTCTCCGCGCGTACCCGCTGTGCGTAGGTCCCCAACCAGGCCTTCGTCCGTTCGCGCAGCGCCGGCGACACCGCCGCGGGCTCGTAGTAGGCATCCGCGAGGGGATCCATGGTCGGATGCTCGACATCGACCTCCGCCAGGTTCCGGAAGAACAGCGTCATGTCGGTCTCGACGGCACCCATCAGTTCGAACAGTTCGGTGGTAAGTTGCTCATCGCTCGGCTGGTACGCCCGCAAACCGAGTTTCGCCGCGACCAGCGCCTCGGACCCGTGCGTGTACCGTGCCGCGAAGCGGTTCAAGATCTCGTTCAAGGAATCCGCATCCTCGATCAGCGGGTAGACCGCCTTGGCCAGTTGCATCAGGTTCCACTGCGCGACGGCCGGTTGGGCGCCGAACCGGTAGCGCCGCGTCGAGGCATCCGTCGTGTTCGGCGTCCAGGTCGGATCGTAACCCTCGACCCAGCCGTATGGACCGTAGTCGACGGTGAGTCCAAGCACCGACATGTTGTCCGTGTTCATCACGCCGTGCACGAACCCGACGCGCATCCAGTGCACGATCATGTCGGCGGTGCGGTCGGATACCTCCGCAAACCAGGCAAGGATTCGCTTCTTCGGGTCACCTCCGTCCGCGAGTTCCGGGAAATCCGTCTCGATCGTGAAGTCCACCAGGCGCCGAAGCAGGTCCGTTTCCCGTCGCGAAGCGAGGATCTCGAAGTGCCCGAACCGGGTGAAGGACGGTGCGATACGGCAGACGACGGCACCGGGTTCCGCTGCGCGATGGCCGTCGTAGAGGATGTCCCGAACCACCTCGTCGCCGGTGAGCACTAGCGACAACGCCCGCGTAGTAGGCACGCCTAGGTGGAACATGGCTTCGCTGCACACGAACTCACGCAACGACGACCGCAACACCGCGAGTCCATCCGCCGTTCGGGAGTAGGGGGTCGGGCCCGCCCCTTTCAACTGTACCGTCCAGCGTTCGCCCCGGTGGTTGAGAACTTCTCCGAGGTTGATCGCACGGCCATCGCCAAGTTGGCCCGCCCAGTTGCCGAACTGATGTCCGCCATAGCAGGTGGCGATGGGGTCCATGCCGTCGAGCACGCGGTTGCCACCGAACACCTCCGCGAACAAGCCGCTCTCCCCGACCTCGGGCGGTAGATCCAGCAACGCGGCGGCTTCCGGCGACCACGCCACGAGCCGCGGCTCGCTCACCGGCGTGGGCATGACCCGCGAATAGCAGGCCGAGGCCACCTGCCGCCGGAAGTTGTCGGACTCCGGATCTGCCGGCAGCTCCAACGCGAACCGGTTGTCGAAGTTGAGGCGACCCAGTTCGGTCGGCGACGATTCGGCAAACATGCGGCGATATTAACAGCCGCGCTGCTTGCATGGGTTCCCATAGCGATTGGCTCGTGCTTCCATAGGGTCGGTTTTGGGTGCGACCTTGCGCAATCCCGCAAAGCTGACTCGGTCTGAGCCACCCGCTATTCGGAATGAAGAGCGTCGAAACTGAAGCGCGAGCCATGCTGGGGGTGGCGGCTGCGGAGTCGCGCAGCCTTCGTCGTTCGGTGCGCGGCAGGTTGGTCAGTGCACTGCTAGCTGGTTTCGTGGTCGTGCTATTCGGGTTGTACGCAAACCTGCACGGACATGCCCAGGCATTGCTGCCGACCTCCTATCTGGCGCCGCGTTTCCTGGTCTACGAACTGGGCATCTACCCACTGTGGTTGGCATTGGTGGCCGTTGTCTGTCTTGCGATCGACTCGGAAAGGCGAGACACGACTGCTGGCGTGGCGGATGCAGTAGATAGCCGGCCCTTGTCCAACTTCGCGCTTCGCGCCGGCAGGTTGATCGGAACCGTGGCAACCGTGTGGATACCCCTCGTGCTGGGATTCGTCGTCATTCAGATTGTCGGTGCCATCACTGCGCCGCCGGCCCGATTCAACTTCGAGGCGGTGGAGCCGGTCTCTCTCGCGACCTTCCTGGTCTTGGACGCATTGCCCGTGCTTGTGCTGTGGTGTTCGGTCGTGATGCTTCTCGCGTCATGGCTTCCAAGCAAATTGGTCGTCGGCCTCGTGTCTCTCATCGTGCTGGCAGTTGCCACGTCGATCGTCTCCAACAGCCCCGTGTACCTCTTGCAGGCGTTGTCGCCCGTCTCGGTCAGGGGCTTCGCATCGGACCTGGCGCCGCGCACAGCGGATGTATGGGTTCTAGGCCAGAGAGCTTCGATCATCGTGTTCGCCGTCGGCCTGCTCGCACTCGCATCGGTGTTCGGGCGGCGGACCGACGTCGTCCGCCCCGTGCGTTAGTGGGTCGCTTTCGCGTTCTTCGCGGGCGGCGGGGTTGCGGGTGTCGGGGCCGTGGCATCGGGTGGTTTGGCCGATGTCGAGCAGCGTCGGAATTGGCTGGCGGCGCATAAGGAGTCCTTTCGCGCAGGGAATGACCGTTTCGATGTTGAAAGCGTTGTAGGCCAGGTGTCCATTGACCCGGGCGTTTCCCTAGCGCTCGACATCCAGATGGTTGTTTCGGTTGCGCAACAGGATCTTTCTACACTCGTCTTCAGTCTGAATCCCGGGATGCGGGTTACGAACTTGGAGGTCCGAGGCTTGGATGCCTACCGCCACGAACGGGGTTTGCTGACGGTCGATCTGGCAGATGGCGTTCCCCGCACGTCGAGAATCGAATTGGGTCTCGTTGCGGTCGGAATCCCGGACCAGCGCTTCGCCTACCTTGACGCCGCGTTGCATCCACAGCGTGTTCGCAACCGGAATTGGCTATGGCAGCTCGGCCAAGACGCTTCCATCTTCGAACCGACATACGTCGCCCTCATGCCCAGTGTCCACTGGCTCCCGACGCCAGGTGCCAACGTCGAGGACAACATCCGTTCAAGTCGGTTCGACGTGTCTCTCTTAGTTGAAGTCCCAGACGACTGGGTGGTGGCGGGTCCGGGCGTTCTTCGCTTGGTTAACGGAGGCGCTTCTCGGTACCGGTTCACTCCAACCGCCCCCGTTAGGGAAGTTGGATTGCTTGCCTCTCGATTCGACCGTCGTAGTCTCCAGATCGGTTCTAGACAGGTCGAGTTGCTGGCGGATGCGCGACACCTGCGGAACCTCGAGCATCTCTACCAAGATCAGCTTCCGGCAGTGTTGCAGGCCTACTTTGAAGACGCTGCCGACGCCGGGTTTCCGTACCCATATGAAGCTCTAACCGTCGTAGAAGCCCCGCCGAACTTGCGCAGCCACCATGGCGGCGACCGGCTGTTGGATTCCGCACTCGCACTGCCTGGCGTGCTGATCATCAAGGAGACCACCGCAACCGTACGATTCGAGCGCCAACTAGCCATGTTCACGCGGTGGTCGAACAACGAAAGCGCGAAGTTGAGGATCCTAAACAGCTTCCTCCGAGGCGATGATCACGGTATCGACCTCGAGAAGGGATTCGCGTCGATTCTCGCCGGACAGTTGCATGAGAACAGAACTTCCCACTACAACGCTAGCGGAGCGCTCGATGTGTCCAACCCCGGTCAGGCACGGTCGTCGTTGGACCTACTCATTCACTACCTGGTGTACCGCGCGATCGTGGCGCGGTCCGATTCCGGCATCGACACCCCACGTGTTCTCCGCCCACAACTTCGATCAAGATGCCGGACTCGCGGCCTTGCTTCTGGAGCCAGCCACCATCGCATTCAAGCAGCGCCTCCCGGTCTTGGCCCACACTTCCTCGGTCATTGACCGACCCGATGTCTGGGAGATGCTGGAGCGCTCATTGCCAATGGGTCGCGCCACGGGGCGTCGTGCAGAGGCCGCATACGCCTCGGCGCTCGCCGCGATGGTTACCGGCGATGCGATCATCGATTCGCTAGGCCACCAATCCACTGCGAGGCTCCTCGCCGATCTGCGGGATCGCTCTCGTGCTCGACCGTTTGACTCAATCGATTTCGCTAACGCCATCGATGAACTAGTGTGCCGTCTCGGATTTGGCGTGACATATGGTCACAATGCACCGCCTACGC
>JAPOYW010000645.1:13891-14310 GCA_026706425.1 Gammaproteobacteria bacterium | reverse complement strand
CGCGCAGTTGTCGACGTTGATGCCGCCGTCGTTCTCGAGCCGGATGGCGCGACCGCTCGAGTCGATGGCTCTGCGCGCGGCTTGGACCTTGTCCAGCGACGACGGTATGAAGGTCTGACCGCCGAACCCGGGATTCACGGACATGATGAGGACAAGGTCCACGGCATCGATCAGCGGTTCCAGCAACGCGATTGGCGTACCCGGGTTGAATACGAGCCCTGCCTTGGCGCCACGCTCCCGGATCAGCCCGAGGGAACGGTGCGGGTGCTCGCTCGCTTCCGGGTGGAACGACACGATGTCCGCCCCGGCGTCGGCGAATGCGACGATCAGATCGTCCACGGGCTTGACCATGAGATGCACGTCGACGGGTGACGCAACGCCGTGCCTGCGCAGGGACTCGAGTACCAGCGGCCCGACGC
>JAPOYW010000645.1:9959-13881 GCA_026706425.1 Gammaproteobacteria bacterium | reverse complement strand
CGAATCAGGCGATCCACCGGCTGCACCATGAGATGGACGTCGATCGGCGCGCCGATCCCGTGCTCCCGCAGGGCGCGGCACACCAGTGGCCCGACGCTAAGGTTCGGCACGTAGTGGTTGTCCATGACGTCGAAGTGAATCGCGTCGGCGCCTGCGGCCACCACGTCGTCGACTTCCTGGCCAAGCCTGGCGAAGTCGGCGGCGAGGATTGAAGGAGCGATCCAGGGTTCCACGGCGAGTTCGGCACCGCGCATCGGTGGTGCGCATTCTACGCCGTCAGGCGTCGCGCCCGCTTGAGTTCCTTGGGCGTCCCGATGTCGATCCAGGTCCCGTCGAAGACCTCGCCGGTCACCTCGCCCCTGTCCACGGCACTGAACAGGGGGTCGGTCAGGGAAAAGGGACCGTCGGGCGTGTCGTCGAACAACGACTCCGACAACACGGCGATCCCGCAATAGGTCAGGTCGTTGTCGGCGCCGCGTCGGACCAGCGCGGTGCCGCCGGTCGCATCGAGATGGAAATCCGCACGGTCCTTGTAGACCGGGGTTGGCATCAGAACGAGGTGCGCCTTGCCGGGTCGAACGTCCACCAGGTCCCGAAACACGTAGTTGGTCCAGATGTCTCCGTTCAGCACCACGAACGGACCGGGGCGGAGTTCGGGGAGCGCTCTCTTGATGCCGCCGCCGGTCTCAAGCAGTTCGGACTCGCGGCTGTAGTGGATCCGGACGCCAAGGTCGGACCCGGCGCCGAGTTTCCCTTCGATGGCCTCGGCCAGGTGGTGCAGGTTGATGACCACGTCGCGGATGCCGGCGCGGCGCAGCCAGCGAAGCTGGTGCACGATCAACGGTTCGCCGGCGACCGGAAGGAGCGGTTTCGGGACGCGTTCCGTGAGCGGGCGCAGACGTTCGCCGCGCCCGGCCGCCAGGATCATGGCACGCACGGCAACCCCTCCAGCCGGTGGACGACCCGGGGAACCAGCTCGATGTCGATCCACGCGGCGAATTCGGCGGTCTCGGGGTAGTCGCGTCCCAGCCGGGAGATGCGACCCAACACGGGCGCGATGTCGCCGAGATGACTGGCTCGGCCCCGGTTCAGATAGAGGCGGGCGAATATGCCCACCGCCTTGAGCTGGCGTTGTATGGCGGTGAGGTCGAACGCGCGTTGAAAGGCGGACTCCTCGCAATCGAGTTCGGCCAACTCGAAGAACCGGTGCCGCCATGCTGCGACCCGGGCCTCGTCGAACTCGACGTAGCAGTCGCGCAGCAACGACGCGATGTCGTAGCAGCAGGGGCCGACGAGGGCGTCCTGGAAGTCGACGATGCCGACGCAGGAGTCGTTGCGCCAGATGAGGTTGCGGCAGTGGTAGTCGCGATGCACGGTGCGCTGGGGCACGCCTTGCGTGGCCTCGACCAGGGCATCCGCCACCCCGGCGTAGGCTTGGGGAACATCGACGCCGACGAGACGTCCAAGTAGCCAGTCGGTGAAAATCGCCAGTTCGTCCCGGAAGCGGGCCGTCGTGTAGGGCGGAATGTCGTCGCTGACCACGGACTGCAGCCTGACCAGTTCGTGAACCGCGGCGTCCAGGGGCGCGTCGATCTCGCCGCTAGCGTAGGCTGCGGCGAAATCCCGCTCGCCGAGGTCTTCGAGGAGTAGCATCCCGCGGTCCAAGTCGGCCGCATGCACCCGGGGGGTCCGGAGCCCATGACTCCTGAACAGGTCCGCTAGGCGGACGAAGCGCGGGTTATCCTCCGTATCCGGCGGCGAGAGCATGGCGACGAACGTGGATACGCCGGTCGAGACGCGAAAGAACTGGCGCGTGCTGGCCTCTGCCGGCAGGCGGGACAGTTCGATGCCGTCCGTGCCGAGCGTTCGCTCGACCCAGGCGGTCAGTTCGGCGACGTCTTGGTTCACGCGGCGATTGTCCCCAAGACGGTGCGGGATTGACACCGCAAGCGTGTTGGCGGTGCTCATGGCACCCCTGTCCGCCGGCGAGGAGCCAGACTCGTTGAGCGCCCTTGATGTTCACTCGCCCCTGGCAAATGGAGACGCGCTCGGGTACTCCCGAGACGCGCTTGCCGAGGTGCTCTGGCGGGAGGGCTCGGACGTCAACGGCGGTCTCTACCAGTGCCCCGGCCGCTTTGCGCCGCCTGCGATGCCGTTTCACCCGGAAGCCGACAGCGCGACATTTCCACTAGTGGTAGACGCCGCCGAGATGACCTCCAGCGAGTCCCGCGTCGAAGCCGACGGGGACGTGGAGGTCCGCCAGGGAAACCGACGTCTCGGGGCGGATTCGGCGACCCTCGACAAGGCCGCGTCGACGGTGCGGGCGATGGGTGACGTGCGCTTCCGCGAACCGGGCTTCAGCGTGCGTGGTGCCAGGGCGAGTCTGGACTTGGACTCCCCGCTCGCGATGGTGGCGGACGCGGAGTTCGTGCTGACCGATCTCCAGCTGCGAGGCCACGCGGCCCGGATCGCGCGGAACGGCGATGTGGTCGAACTCGACACGACGACCGTCACCAGTTGCCCGCCCGGCGACACACGGTGGCAAATCCGCGCCCGGTCGATTCGCCTCGACGCGGCTTCCGAGATCGCCACCTCCCGCCACGCCCGCCTGCGGTTGGGTGGCGTACCCGTGTTCTACGCGCCCTATCTCCGATTCCCCGTCAGCGCCCGGCGAAGCAGCGGGTTCCTGGTTCCGGACATCTACCGGGGGCGGAACGGCATCGACCTGTCGGTGCCGTACTACATCAACCTGGCACCCAACTACGACGCGACGCTGACCCCGCGCTGGATCGCCCAACGCGGTCTCGGCATCGAAGGCGAAGTTCGGCATCGCAGCCGATGGACGGACACTGAACTCCATGCGGCCTTCCTTTCCGGTGACCGGGACTACGACGGCAAGTTCGCACGAACCGACGCGGAGAACGTGCCGGGAGGATTCTCGCCGTCGGACCGTTGGTCGCTCGGCATCGATCACCGCGGTCGTTGGGGGAACTTCGTCACCGACGTGGATGTCGCGGCCGTGAGCGACAACGACTATTTCGGCGACTTCGCCCTGGAGGAGGGCGTCGCCAGCCGTGTTGCGCTCGAGCGCCGGGGCGAGGTCGAGTACCGGCACGGGGCGCTCGTGGCGAGACTCCTGGCGCAGGGATTCCAGCGCCTTGAATCCGGGCCGCAGTCCTATCGACGGTTGCCGGAGATCGGTGTCTCGTACGCCGGTTCGTTCGCGGGTCCGCTCGGTTGGTCCATGGGCGCAACCTGGGCGTCGTTCGATTCCCCGGCGAATGCCGTGGTGACCGGGGAACGGTATCACCTCGATCCTCGATTGCGGCTAGCTCTCAGACGCCCCTGGGGGTTCGCCGACCTGTCCGGCGGCGTGCGCCGCACCGGCTACGACCTGGCCGATGCGCCGGTTGGCATCGATCCGCGGCCGCGACGCAGCATCGGCATCGGCGTGCTCGATGCCGGCTTGTTGCTCGAACGCGACGTCTCGCTGTCGTCGCGAGCGGGCGCGCTCCTCGGAGCGCGTTCGCAGACCCTGGAGCCGCGCCTCTACTACCTCCGCCAGTCCTATGCGGATCAGGACGACCTGCCGAGATTCGATACGACGGAACTCACTTTCTCGTACCGGCAGTTGTTCCGGGACAACCGCTACGCGGGTCTGGACCGGATCGGCGATGCCAACCGGCTGTCGATGGGCGTCGCTTCGCGGCTATTGGATGCGACGGGCTCCGAAGTGCTCGCGGCACGTCTTGGCGCACTGGTCCATCTCGACGATCCGCGGGTCGGGCTTGGGCCGACGGCCCGACCGGACCCGGACCTGGTGGGGGAGATGGCGGGGCGGCTCGGGCCGGTTGGGCTGCGGGCTGGGTGCTCTCAGCCTCGTCGTCCCCGCAGGACCCCGCAATCAAGGCGAACACCGCCA
>JAPOYW010000645.1:0-9949 GCA_026706425.1 Gammaproteobacteria bacterium | reverse complement strand
GGCCCGACCGGACCCGGACCTGGTGGGGGAGATGGCGGGGCGGCTCGGGCCGGTGCGGGTTCTCTCGCGGCTGGCCTGGGATGCCAGCGGGGACGAAATCGACGAAATCGGCGCCGGACTGTCGTACCGTCGCGATGCGCGAAGGATCGTCAACGTCGCCTACCGGCGTCGGTTTCCCGACATCGACCAAACCGATGTCTCGTTGCACTGGCCGGTGCCGGGACTTGGGGGTGGCGTCAGCGTCTTCGGGCGATGGAACCATGACTGGCGTCACGGTCAAATGATTGAGTCCTTTGCGGGATTGGCCTACGGGGGCTGCTGCTTGGCGGTAAAGCTGCTGTGGCACCGGACCATGGATGCGCCGCGCAGTCTGCCGGGTTCGGCGGGGACCACGGAGTCGGGCTTGATGCTGCAGATCTCGTTCAAGGGTTTGGGCGGATTTGGCTCGAAGGTTGATTCTCGGCTCGTTCGTGGCATAAAGGGCTACCGCCCGGGCGGCGGTTGATGACGTGCGAGACAACGGGCACAACAACCTACGAGGAAGAGGAACCATGCAATTCGGATCGACAGGGCGCATCGCGTCCACGGCGGCTGCCGTCTCCTTGTGCCTGGTTGGGAGCCACGCCGCCGCAGCCGAGCGAGAGACTCTCGACAGCATCGTCGCCATCGTGAACGACGACATCGTGCTAACTAGCGAGTACGAGGATCGCTTGGCGGAGTGGATACCCCGACTGAACGAGTCGGACAGGAACAACCCGCTCCTGGTCAGCACGTTGCGCGAGCAGGTCCTCGAGCAACTCATCTCCGAGAGCATCCAGCTGCAGGAGGCGGAGATGCGCGGCATCGAAGTGGACGACGAAACGCTGACCCGGGCGGTCGCCGAATTCGCCGGTCGGAACAACATGACCTTGGAGGAGTTCATCGCCGACGTGGCCGCGCAGGGCAGCTCCTACCGGGCGCTGCGCGAACGGATTCGCCGCGACATGACGATCGACCGGGTCCAACGGGCGGTGGTCACCCGTGGGATTGTCGTGACTGAACGCGACATCGACGAATTGCTTGCGACGCCGTGGTTCGAGGAGGCGATCGCCGACGAGTACCGCCTCGGCCACATCCTGTTGGAGGTCACGCCGGACATGACCATTGCGCAGATCGAAGAGGTCCGCGACAAGGCGCACCGTCTGGTTGCCGAACTGCGCGAAGGCGCGGACTTCGCGGCAACCGCGATGGAACACTCCTCGGCGCCCACGGCCCCCGCCGGCGGCGACCTGGACTGGCGCAAGGAGAGCCGGATTCCCAGCCGCTTCTTGGACGTGCTCGGGCTGGAAATCGGTGCCGTTGCGGAGCCGTCCCAAGACTCGTCGGGGTTCCACATCGTGAAGATGATCGACAAGCGGGGCGCATCCCAGCAACGGGCGGAGCAAACCCTTGTTCGGCACATCCTCCTGTCGCCGTCGGCCATCCGGTCGGACGAACAGACCCGCCTCGCCATCGAGCAGATTCGTAGTCGAATCGTCGCGGGGGAGGACTTCGCCGAACTGGCGAGACAGCATTCCGAGGATCCGGGCACCCGGCTGGCCGGCGGGGATCTGGACTGGACGACCACGGAAGGTCTCGATCCCGCATTCCAGAGGATGATGAACCTGACGGGGGTGGACGAACTCTCCGAGCCGTTCCAGAGTTCCTTCGGGTGGCACATACTCGAAGTTCGCGGCCGGCGGCTGCAGGACATCAGCGAGGAGGCACGGCGCAACTTCGCCACCCAAAGGCTTTTCGAGCAGCGCTTCAACGAACGGCTGGACGAGTGGTTGACGGAGATTCGCGACGAGGCGTTCATCGAGCGTCGGGGAGAATTCGCCGAGGAAAAGGTCAACCCGGTCGCGCCATTCGACGGTTGACCGGATCATTGTCCGAAGCCGGCGTGGTCGGTTCTCCGCAGGGTTGGTGATGCGGGCCAGGCCTCGCGGCGACAGGGGACGATCAGCGAAGCAACGCGCACTCGGCCAGCACTTCCTTACCGATGCGTCCGCAGTGGAACGCATATTCGCGGCACTTGATATCGAGGCGTCGGATCACGTCCTCGAGATCGGACCCGGGGCGGGTGCGCTGACGACCCGGCTGGTGCGCGAGGCCGGATCGGTGGTCGCCGTGGAAGTCGACCGCGACCTCGCGACATCCCTACGGGCGCGACTTCCCGGTGCCGACATCGTGTGCGCGGACGCACTCAAGGCGGATCTCGGCAGGCTGCTCGGTCGTACCGGAGCGCGGCGGCGGGTGGTCGGGAATCTGCCCTACAACATCGCAAGCCCGCTGATCCTTCGACTGTTCGACGACGAAGTGGACGCCGATGACATGCACTTCATGGTGCAGGCCGAAGTGGCGCGACGGCTCGCGGCAGTGCCGGGGTCCAAGACCTACGGGCGGCTGTCCGTGATCGCGCAGTGGCATTGCCGCATCGAATTGCTCTTCGAGGTGGGGTCCGGGAGCTTCTCGCCGCCGCCGAAGGTTCGTTCGGCCTTCGTGCGGCTTGAGCCGCGACCCCTCTCGGACCGCCTCGACTGCGACTCCGCAGCGCTGCACCGGGTGGTTCGCATCGCCTTCGGGCAGCGCCGAAAAACCCTGGCCAATGCCTTAGAATCCGTTCCGGTCGATTGGAATGCACTGCACATCGACCCCAGGGACAGACCGGAGGACCTGAGCGTCGCCGATTTCGTTGCCATCGCCCATGGTCTTACCCGCGAACGCTGGACGACCGAGTTGACCCGTGAACGGATTTGAAGTCAGCGTCGAGCCGCGCTACATCCTCGCCGAATCGGACCCCGCCAAGTCCCGTTTCGTGTTCGCCTACACGATCACCATCGCCAACCACGGCGAAGAAGCGGCCCAACTCCTCAATCGGTACTGGCTGATCACCAACGGGGACGGCAAACGCCAGGAAGTCCGCGGCCCGGGCGTGGTCGGCAATCAGCCACGCATCGCGCCCGGCGAGGCGTTTCGCTACACGAGCGCCTGTATCTTGGAGACGGCGGTGGGGTCCATGGGAGGCCACTACGAGTTCGTAAGCGACGCCGGTGAGCACTTCGACGTCCCCATCGCAACGTTCTCGCTGGCCGTCCCAGACGCCGTGCATTGAGCGGCGACGACCGACACTCCCCGGGCGACGACCGTCGGACGCGCGGTTGCACCTACCTGGTGGGCGACATCCAGGGCTGTTTCGAGAGTCTCGAGGCACTGCTCGACGCAGTCGGCTTTGGCGACGCCGACCGGCTCTGGTGCGTCGGCGACCTTGTCAACCGGGGTCCGGACTCTCTTGGGGTATTGCGTTTCGCGCGCGGTTTGGGCGAGCGGTTTGCCTGCGTGCTAGGCAACCACGACCTGCACTTTCTCGCCATGGTCTACGGGGGCCACCCGCACCGTGCGACGGATACGATGGAGAATCTGCTCGATGCGCCGGACTGCGCGGAACTGGCCGACTGGTTGCGGCATCAGCCGCTGTTCATGGACGGCGACGGTCGGGTGGTCGTTCACGCCGGGATTCCGCACATCTGGACGATGGCGACGGCGCGCGACAACGCCCGCGAGGTGGAAGCCGTGCTACGCGGCCCGGGTCACGCCGGGTTCTTCCGGACGATGTACGGCAACGAGCCCTCGCTCTGGCGTGACGACCTCGAAGGAATGGATCGGTGTCGCGCCACGGTCAACTATCTGACCAGGATGCGTCTAGTCGACGTCGAGGGACGCCTGGAGTTCGGCCACAAGGGCACGCTCGACGATCTGCCCCCGGGCTACGCGCCCTGGTTCTCCTATCCCACCCAGATCGATGCAACTCTCTACTTCGGCCACTGGGCGGCGCTGGACGGCGCAACTGGGCGGTCGCGGGTCGTCGGTTTGGACACCGGTTGCGTCTGGGGACGGACCATGACCGCGGTTCGCCTTGAGGACGGAGCAACGTTCAGCGTCGCGGCTGCCGAGCGCGCTGCATGACGGGCGCTTCATGGGTTGACGTCGGCGGGGGCGCGACGACGTATCTCGTCGGCGGCGCGGTGCGCGACCAGTTGCTGGGCGGCGAGCCGACCGAGTTCGATTGGGTCGTGGTGGGTTCCACGCCGGAGGAGCTGCTTGCCCGTGGCTTCAACCAGGTGGGTCGCGACTTCCCGGTTTTCCTCGAACCCCAGTCCGGACAGCAGTACGCTCTCGCGCGCACCGAACGTCGAACGGGGCCCGGCCACGCCGATTTCGTCTGCCATGCCGCCCCCGACGTCACCCTGGAGGAGGATCTGGCGCGCCGCGATCTGACCATCAACGCCATGGCCCGGGATAGGGACGGGACCCTGATCGATCCACACAACGGCCAGCGGGACGTCGACGACCGCGTACTCCGTCACGTGTCGCCGGCCTTCGCCGAGGATCCCCTGCGCGTATTCCGGGTCGCCCGTTTCGCCGCCCAACTACCGGACTTCGGCATTGCCGACGACACCCTGGCACTGCTGCGGTCGATGGTCGACGAACTGTCGGCGCTCTCGGGCGAGCGCGTCTTCTCGGAACTCCAGAAGGCCGCCGGCTCGCCACGACCCGGGCGGTTCTTCGAGGCCCTCCACGCCATTGGCGAACATCATTGGTTCGGCGGCATCGATCTCCCGGCGACGGCAGGTCTCCTTGGCTCGGCAGCGTTTGCGGATGACGCGACGGCCCTCGTCGGCGTCGGCTGGGTCAACGATGCGCGGGCCACGGCACGCCTGTACCGGAATCTCCGGGCACCGCGACGCATTCTTCGGGGCGCTGTCGCGCTGTCGCGCCATGGTCGGACGCTGGCCCGACCTCCCGCCGACGCCGAGACCCTGCTCGATGCGCTTGCGGGCATCGACGCGTTTCGTCGGAACGACTTCACGGACACCGTGTTCGATGGCGTCGAAGCATGCACCGGCGAGTCGATGGCGGGGACGCGGCGACTGATCGACCAACTGAGGGGCCTGCGGGTGGATGCCCAGCCGGGTCCGGACTACGGTGCCGCACTCCGCAGACGCCGCATCGAGTGGATCCGAAACCGACCCCGACCGTAGCGCCCCATAGCCGGGCGGCGCTTCGCTTTCGCTGTGCGTCGCTCCGCCTCCGGCCCAGCCGCGCTGCCGACCGACTTCACACTGTTTCCATATGATAATCGGCGGTATGGACACGGATACTAAACACAATTTCCGGGCATAGTACATCCCGTCGGGATGGATGGTCGCCGGGAGAGGCCGGGGACCGCGCCGGGACGTCTCGAAAACCTGTTTCTCGGCTCGAAGGGTTGGCTACCTATGTCCATGGGTTGCTTCGCGAAGAGAGTCGCCAGCGTATTCATCTTGGCGGCGTTGGTTGCCCTCGTTGGGATCCTCGCCGCCCACCTGTCGTTTCCTGAGGGCAACGACGGTGCGACGCCTCGGACGAAGCCATCGTCGAACGGGGTCCTCGTCGAGGCGGCGGCCCGGATAGCCGAGGAAGGCCGGGGCGCGACGCGGCAGCGGGTGGTGGAGGCCGCGCCGCTGCCGCCGCTTCGCGACGCCGCTGCGGGGGCGGCGGAACCGTACGGATCACCGACGCCGCCGCCCGGCACGTCGCTAGTCGCCTTCAACGGCCGGATGGCCAAGGCGCCCATCACGGATCGGCCCCGCGGCGACAGGCACGCGAACGATCCGCCGGAGTGGCTAGTTTCGCCGGCCTCGGTCGGGAATCTCGCGGCTCAGGCGGCGGCGACCGGGCGCGGCTGGTCCTTCGGATGGGTACGACTGGCGGACAATGCGCGCCGCGTCGATGTCGCGACGTCGCTCGGGGCTGCGGGTGCGGAGATCGTCGGCTCGGCGGGGCGCCAGCTCCGCGTCCGGCTGCCGGCAGACGAAGGACGCCTTGCCGCGATCGCCGCGCTGCCGGGGGTGGACGGTTTGGGCGCGATGCCGGCACGGGCGAAGCTCCGCGGGTTCGACGAGGCGTCGATCGAACTGCCGGGCGACGGTCCCGTGCCGGTCTTCGTCACCTTGATGGCGCACGACTCCGACGGTCGATGGAGGCGGGAACTGGCGGCGCGGGGTGCCGTTGTCGGCCGGTACGACCCCGCGATACGCGTCTACACGGCGAACGTCGCGTACGGCCGGCTGGCCGCGCTGGCATCGCCAACTCTACGTCGTCGGACAAGCGAATGAGGGGGCGGAAGGGTTCTCCCAATACTCGGCCGCCAAGAACTCGCTATCCGTTGGTGCCGTCCACGACGATGGGCCTGCTGCGACGTTCAGCAGCCATGGGCCTACCGATGACGGGAGGCTAGCACCGCAGGTCGTCGGCACGGGGGTGGGGGTTTGCTCTACGGAGGGCAACGGCAAGGGTGCCGGGTACATCTGCGCCCAAGGTACCAGCATGGTGGCCCCGTCCGTAGCCGGCGTGGCCGCACTGCTTCTGGATGCCGTTCCCGACTACCGGAGTCAGCCGGCGCTGACCAGGGCCCGACTGATGGCGAGCGCAGTTCGACCCGATGCGTGGCTGGAGGACGAGGCCGTGTTCCCCGCCACGAACAGCAACGGGCCGGGAAGCATGCAGGCGCAGTACGGGATGGGCAGAGTCTCGGCGCGCATGGCCGTACTCGACCGCGACCAGCCGGACGGCTGGACGGGCGGTGGGGCAGTCGCCGAGGTCGCGGACGAGACCGAATACGACTACTCGGACATCGTGGTCCCCGAGGGCGCGAGCCGCCTCGACGTGGTCATGACGTGGGACGAGCCGCCATCGGAGGCGATCGCGACCCCGGTGCTGAACGACCTCGACCTATGGCTCGACAGGGGTGCCGACTGTGACGACGGCCCCTGCGGGGAGCATTCCTGGTCGATGCCGACGGCCAACCACGCAACGAGAGACGCCGTCCGGTCGGGATGGCCACGAAGATGGCTCTTGGCGAGGTTGCGGTTGGCGAGTCGCAGTCGGTGACTCTCGACGTGGTCTATTCAGGTGGCGATCCGGTGCACCTGTACCTGACAGCCAGCGCCTGGAACGGGCGCAGCACCTCGCACGCGGTCTCGATCGACCCGCCTGGGGCTGATCCCACCGGCGACTCCCAACCCAAGGGAGTGCCCGTCAACGACGACTTCGCAAACGCAGAACCGTTGTCGACCGGCGAAGGTTCGGTGCCCGTCGACCTGCTGCGTGCCACGCCCGAGCCAGGGGAACCGGTGCTTCGTCCGGACTACGGACGTCCGCTGGGCTCGGTCTGGTACGAGTGGACCGCGCCGTCGACGGACCTGGTCCGGTTCGGCGTCGCACGGACGTCGCGGGTTCCCATGGATGCGTATCTCGACGTCTACAGCGGCGACCATCTCCTTGATCTGGACCACATTGTTTCCAACCGTAGCCGGGAGCTACTCGGGTCCACGCGGGTGGGCGATGTCAGGTATCCGCGTCTTGTACCGCGTCGTCCCCGATACCGGCATCGACGTCTTCGCGGTCGAAGATGGCGGATTGACGCACGAGGAAACGAAGCAGGTGGGCGGACTCAAGGACGCGGTAATCGCGCCAAGCGGAGACTTCGTCTATGCCGCCCGGCTGGGGCCATGCGACACGCGGGGTTGTCAGCTAGACGCGACGTCGCAACTGAGGACCTTTCGACGCGATCAGGAGAGCGGATTGCTCGCGCTGCAGAACCGCTACTTGTATTACTACAACGTCGACGACGTGGACTCGTTGTCGATCTCCGACGACGAGCGCCTGTTCGTCACCAGAAAATCAAGTGGCTACACCTTGTTGTACGAACTGGTCGCAGGCGTGCTGACCCGTGCAGGGACCAGCGTCTCCCTGTTGTCGGATGCGGACGTGTCGATCCAGCTGGCGCGACCCTTCGAATTCACCTCCGCGCGGCCCGGAACCGCCGCCGTGGACGTGTTCGGCACGGACACCGCCGTCGGGTTTGAAATCCCGCTGGGCGAGGTGGACGTGCTGGCCAACGGTCAGACAGACCGGTTCGGCAACCGCCTGCCGCTGTTCGGCGCACCGAACGGACTGGCGGCCAGCCCCGACGCGCGGCATGTCTACGTCTCCAGCTACCAGCACGGCGTCGTCGCCTTCGAACGGGTCGGGGCCGGTGTCGAACCGGGGGACCCCTATACTCGGCTGGACATTCTGGAAGTCTCCTCCGGGTCGATCTCGTTCGGCGCGGAGGAGGACAGCGACGGCTGCATCGCCGTCGACGACCTGGCGTACGACGGCGTCGCCTACACGGTTCGAAGCTCGAAGTGGCAGCGGCGTCCCAACGCGGACTGGCCTTGGGCGGACGTGGCGGGGACCGCGAAGACCGGAGAGGTCTGCCCGCACACGCCGGAGGAGCCGGGCCACTACCGCCTGGTGGTCGAGATGGAGGTCGACGGAGAGACGCGACAGCATGCAAGCAACGTCCACGTCGAGGACGATCACGGCGACTCGATCGACGATGCCACGGCTGTCGGGGTGCCTTCCTTGACCGACGGCTGGCTCGACCCGGGCGACGAGGACTATTTCCGCATCGATCTGGATCGATCCGGCGAGCTGACCGCTCACTCGGAGTGGTGGATCAATGCAGAGGGGCGGCTCCTAGACGAGGACGGCGACCTCATCACGAGCGCGAGTGGCGGCGCAGCGGCGGACTTCAACTTCCGAATCGTCCGCGACCTGGACGCTGGCACCTACTTCGTCCGGATTCACGAGCGGTTTTCGAGAGCCGGGGCGTACACCATCCATGTCGGCTTCGAAGTCCACACATCCGACTTGGTGGTCGAGGCGGTGTCCGTGAGTGACACCAGTCCCGACTCGGGCGCCTCGTTCACCCTCAACAGGTTCCTGGTCGTCGACTCCGCGGACGACAAGGTCTATGCATACGGGCGCTCCGGCGAGCGGGACGCGTCTTCTGACTTCGACCTTGCCTTCGCCAACGGCGCACCGCGTGGCATAGCGGCGACGGATGACAGACTCTATGTGGTCGACTACTGGGACGAGAAGGTCTACGTATATCGGACCACCGGGGAACGGGATGCGTCTTCGGACTTCGACTTGGCGTTTCCCAATTCCCATCCCGCCGGGATGACCCACGCGGATGGCGCACTCTACGTCCTGGACAGTTCTGACGATCGGGCCTATGCCTACGGGACTTCGGGTGAGCGTCAAGTGGACAACGAGTTCGACCTCAACGCCTCGAACAGTTCGCCGACCGGAATGGCCCACCGCAACGGGAGCTTCTTTGTTGTCGACAGCGCTGCAGACCAGGTGTTCGTCTATTCCGGAGGTGCCGCAAACAGCCCGTAGGCGGCAATGTGAGTCGAGGTTCCAGACTCGACGACACGCGTCGAACGGGTTACGGCTTGGCTTCAAGGGGAGAGTTGTCTTGTTCCATGCGGGGACTGGTCGCGTCCCTCTCTTGAGAGGCTCGATTCTTGAGAGGCTCGATGCCGATGCTCTGACAGTCTTCTGGTGTGTCGGCAGGTTCAAGACGCGACCGGCTCGAGTTCGACCAAGGGCCACCGCGCACGCGTCGCGACTTCGAAGCCTTCGGTCTGTCCGGCACTCAACCGGATCGCGCCCGCGTACGCGATCATGGCGCCGTTGTCCGTGCACAATGCCGGCGGCGGATAGATCACCCGGGGCAGCGCGGCCGCCAAGCGCTCGCGCCGGCGCCGGTTTGCGGCGACGCCGCCTGCGATGACCAACTCGTCGAGCCCGGTCTGTTCGACGGTGCGCCGGCATTTGACGACCAGGGTGTCGACCACCGCTTCCTCGAACGCCCGGGCGATGTCGGCGACGTCCTTGTCGGCGAGTGGCGAGTGCCGGCGGACCGTGTTGAGCGTGTAGGTCTTCAGCCCGGAGAAGCTCATGTCGAGGCCGGGCCGATCCGTCATGGGTCTCGGGAAGTAGAACCGTTCCGGGTCGCCTTGCTCGGCGGCAGCGGCTACCGCCGGGCCACCTG
>JAPOYW010000680.1:9119-14384 GCA_026706425.1 Gammaproteobacteria bacterium | reverse complement strand
GGCATGCAGACGCTCGATCAGTGCCTGCAGCGACTCGTGGTGAACGGCTCGGTCAGCGTCGAGACGGCACGTGCCAACGCCCGCTTCCCGGACGCCTTCCGTGACACAAGCCGGTAACCCGTTCAATCGCTGGGCCAAGTCGCAGGGCGGGCGGGGACCGTTCCAGGACGCTACGGGGCGCGTTCGTTGAGCCAGGTCTCCCCAATGATCTCGGCCGCCTCGGCATGGGCGTTTTCCGCCAGGGCGCCCCGGGAAACCGCCTCGAAGGTCGACAGGCGTTCGTCGGCGTAGTCGACTGTCAGTGCGTAGCGTGCGGCAAGCCGCTCTCCGAACAGGCGCGCCTGCGCGGAACTCTCGCTCGGCGTCCCGTCCATGTTGATCGGCAGGCCGACGACCAGGCACGCGGGTTGCCATTCCTTCACTACGGGGTCGAGGACGTCCCACCGCGGTTTGCCGTCGCGGGCGGGCACGGTGGTCAGACCCCGAACGAGGTCGGCCTGCGGTTCGGCGACGGCGATGCCGATGTGTTTCGTCCCGAAGTCGAAGACCAGCGCCGTTCCGTCGCGCTTGCAGGTCGAATCGGTCACGCCACGCCGCCGTCGGAGGCGAACAGTCGCCAATCGATGCCGAGTTGGTGGGCGACCCGGTCGAGGCGTTGATCGAACGGTGTCTCGAACAGTACGTCGTGGGAACTCGGGGCGGTCAGCCACGCACCCTCGGCCAACTCCTGTTCGAGTTGCCCGGCACCCCATCCGGCATAGCCCAAGGCGAGCAGGAAGTGGTTCGGCCCCCGTTCGGCCGCGATCAGTTCCAGCATTTCGCGGCTGTAGGAGACGATCAGACCGACGCCGCCAGCGCCCGCGGCGGGTTGGCTTCCTTCCACGCTCACGTCGTCGGTGTGCAGGATGAAGCCCTGTTGGGGGTCCACCGGGCCGCCCGATACGACCTTGCCGGCGAGGTCGGCCGATGCGGGCAACTGCAGTTGCTTCATCAGTTCGGCCAGCGTGAGGTCGAAAGGGTGATTGACGACGAGACCCTGGGCGCCGTCCTCGTCGTGTGCCCAGAGATAGATCAAACTGTCGCCGAAAAAGCTGCCGCGCAGCTTGGGCATGCTGATCAGGAACTCGCCGGCGTGCACTTGCTTCTTCCGCAGCTTGTTCGTTGCATGGTGCAAGTTTACAAACGTCGCCCGTCCTTTGCGCACGTTTTGGCGACCAGCCAAGCGGCGCTCACGGCATCGGCGTCAGGCGGTCCTTGCGAAACCGCCACCTACGCTCGATCTCCAGCGAATCGATGCGGGCGCGCATGCTCTTCGTGAAGGGCGAAAACGGAGCGGCGAGATGGACGATTCGCACGGCACCTTCGTCGAGCAGCTTATGCCCGCTCGACTCGAGTATGCGAACGTGCTTCAGAGCTCCGTCCGGGTCGATGACCACGAGCAGCCGCAGGGTTCCCGATAGGCCGCGCGCCCGGGCCTCGCTCGGGTAGTTGATGTTGCCCACGCGCTCGACCTTGCGTCGCCAGGAGTCCAGGTAGTACGCAAGTTCCGGATCCCCGCTCGGCGGTCCGGTCAAGCGGCGGACCCTCGGCGAGGCGCCGGTTTCCGTTGCGTCGAGATGCGGCGCAGACAGCGTCTCGGCTTGCGCCGTGATTGCGCGCGCGAGGTCCTGCGTGGTCTTGTCCGCTAGCACGCTCGGACGCGGCGCGGCGTCCCGGTCGGCTTCGGACGGCACCGACAGGGGTTCGACGGCCTCGGGCGTCGTGCTGAGCGACCTCGCCGGCACCGCTTCGGCCACGTCTGGAACAGCGGCTTCATCGGTGTTGGCCGTTTCGACGTCGACAGCCTCGGGTCGGGAGGCCGAAAACGGTTTCTGACGCAGCGCGATCTCGATGGCGGGCATCGGATCGGGCAGCCGCGCCTCCGGTAGATCGACGTTCAGGAGAACCACGGCATGCAGTGCCCCGGCGACGAATAGGCAGACTGCCAGGCGCCGCCTATCGTCGGCGACGGTCGAGCCGGTGTTCAACGGAGCTCTTCCATGCGAGGGGCAGGCCCCTCGCGCTCCCCGGCTGAGGGCTCTTCCATGCGAGGGGCAGGCCCCTCGCGCTCCCCCGCTGAGGGCTCTCCCGCCAGCCGGTCCAGCAGGTCGCCGGCGATGTCGAGTCCGAATTGCCGGTCGAGTTCGCGAATGCACGTCGGACAGGTGACATTGATCTCGGTGAGGAAGTCGCCGATCACATCGATGCCGACGAACCGCAATCCGCGCCCGCGCAAGTCGGGTGCCACCCGGGCGGCGATCGACTCGTCGCGCTCGCTCAACGCTTGACCGACGCCCGCGCCGCCAGCCGCCAGGTTGCCCCGGGTTTCACCCGGCTTCGGAATGCGGGCGAGCGCGTAGGGGACGGGCTCGCCGTCGATCAACAGGATGCGCTTGTCGCCGGCGCTGATCGCCGGGATGAACCGTTGCGCCATGACCGGCGTCGTGCCGTTGCCGGTCAGCGTCTCGACCACCACCCGTAGATTGGGATCGTCCCGGCGCACGCGGAAGATGCTCGTGCCGCCCATGCCATCGAGTTTCTTGAACACCACGTCGCCGTGCTCGGCATGGAAGTCGAGCAGGACATCTTCGCGGGCCGCCACCACGAGGGGTGGCGTGCAATCCCGGAAGGCGGTGGCGTAGAACTTCTCGTTGCAGTCGCGAAGGCTTCGCGGATCGTTGACGACCACGGCACCCGCATCCCGGGCCCGTTCGAGCAGGTAGGTGGCGTAGACGTACTCCATGTCGAACGGGGGATCCTTGCGCATCATCACGATGTCTACGTCGTCGAGGGCGGTACGTCCCTCCGGTCCGAGGCGGTAGTAGTCGGCCGGGTCCGCGGAGTCCAGATCGTCAACGGCTTCGGGTGTCAGTGCTAGATCCTTCGTCCAGCCCACCACGCGTCCGTGCTGGAGGGCGAGGTCGCCGGGGCCGAGCACGGAAATGCGCCAACCGCGGCGCTGGGCGGCGCGAATCATCGCGAGCGTGGAGTCCTTGCTGACGTTCAACGTCGCGATCGGATCGATGATGAACGCGATATGCACCATGTCTTGCCGAACCGGCGGATTTGCGGGGAACATACGCGACGGGAAACTGGGTGGCCAGCGGCGGAACATCGGGAACCTTGGAAATTCGCGGGACGGTAGCGTGGGGCAAACGACCGACGACAATGAGACGGCAATAGACTTGGTCATGGCGGCTTGGCGCGAGGATCCGGCGGACCGGCGCGCGGTGGCCGGCATTCGGGCCGAGTTCCTGGCGCGCTACGCCAGCGCGATCCAGTCCGGAGCCGCGGGCGTCGGCGAACTCCTTCGCGCCGCCTCCAATCTCATTGACCGGGTGGGGGAAGGCACCGTCGAACCGAATGATGCCGTGGTCGCCGCTCTCGGCGACGCCGCTGGTCGAATGGGTGGTTCGACCCGCTCCGCGCACGGAATCGGAGTCGACGAGTTGGTGGAGCGTCTCGACGCCTACGCATCGGGATTGACGGATTTGGAGTTCGGCGAAGCCCTTCCGTCGAGAAACCCGGCACCCCCCGAACCCCCTTTGCTGACGTTGCGTCACGACGGGATCCGCGTGAAACCGGGTTCCTTCGAGCCGGCGTCGGCCGGCGAAGTTCCAGCCGGCGAGTTGCCCGTCCTGGTCGATGCCTGGCAGGCCATCGGCGATGACCTCAGCGGGCAGCTCGAGTGGATACGCTCGATTGCCGAGACCAACGCCGATCCCGAACTGCGCCGAGTGGCGAACGCGCTTGTGTGTACGATTCAGACCATCGAACGGCTGAACCGGACCTTGGCGGAGTACGCGCGTCGCATCGACGGTTGAGGTCCCGGTCCGAGGCTAGAGTCCGATCCTCTCGGCGATCGCTTCGGTTGAGGGAGCCTTGTTCAAGGTATAGAAGTGGAGGCCGGGCGCGGCGCCATCGAGCAGTCTTCGGCACAATGTCGACACGACGTCGGTTCCGAACGCGAGCAGGGCCTCGTTGTCTCCCTGGACTTCGTCCAAGCGACGCTGGACCCAACGGGGGATGTCCACACCCGCCTTGGCCGAGAACCTGATCAGGGTGTCGTAGTTGCTGATCGGCATGATGCCGGGCACGATGGGGACGTCGATGCCGGCCGCAGCACAGCGGTCTCGGAAATGGAAATAGGCTTCCGCGTTGTAGAAGTATTGCGTGATGCAGCCGTTCGCGCCCGCGTCGATCTTGCCCTTCAGGAAATCGATGTCGGCGCTTGCGGTGGCGGCGTCGGGGTGCACCTCGGGATAGGCGGCGACTTCGATGTTAAGCGGCGCGTCGATCCGCGATCGGATCAAGCGTACCAACGAGTCCGCATGGCGGAGCTGACGGGAAGTGCCCGCACCGGACGGCAGGTCGCCGCGCAAGGCGACGATGCGGTCGATGCCGAGCTTCAGATAGTCGCCGAGCAAGGCGACAACCGCGTCCTCCTCGTCCCCGCCCCAGGACAGATGCGGAATGGCATTGACCCCGGAGTCGCGAAGGGCCCCGACCGCAGCGAACGTTCGTTCGCGCGTCGATCCGCCGGCACCGTAGGTCACCGAGTAGAAAGCGGGTCGAAACCGCGCCAGCACCTTGGCGGTGCGCACCAGGTTGGCCCTGCCCCGGGAAGTCTGCGGGGGGAAGAACTCGAAGCTGATCTGCGGCATGACGAGTCGACGGCTGATCGGCGGCGACGCGGTGGCGTCCCTGCGCGGGTTCGAGGAACTGATCAGAGATTTCGCCCAAGCAGAATCTCGGGGCGACCGCGAAGGCGCTTCTCTTTGCGCAACGGTCGCGTTCCCTACGCGCCGTTGGCGGCTGCGCGCAGTTCCTCGGCCTTGTCCGTTCTCTCCCAGGTAAAAGTGTCTTCCTCGCGACCGAAGTGTCCGTAGCTGGCCGTGGTACGGTAGATCGGTCGTTTGAGATCCAGCATGTCGATGAGCCCCCGGGGCTTCAAGTCGAAACATGCACGGATCAGTTGAACGATCCGAGCCTCGGCAATGGTGCCCGTGCCGAAGGTGTTGACGCTGACGGAGGTCGGCTCCGCGGTGCCGATGGCATAGCTGACCTGGATCTCGCAGCGCTTGGCAAGCCCGGCCGCGACGAGGTTCTTGGCGACGTAGCGGCCCGCGTACGCGGCGGAGCGGTCCACCTTGGAGGGATCCTTCCCGGAGAAAGCGCCGCCGCCGTGCCGTGCCATGCCGCCGTAGGCGTCGACGATGACCTCGC
>JAPOYW010000680.1:0-9109 GCA_026706425.1 Gammaproteobacteria bacterium | reverse complement strand
CCCGGTCAGACCGCAGTCGGCGATCGGGCCGCCGGTCTCGAATCTTCCGGCGGGGTTGATGAGTGTTTTCGTGTCGGCGGTGATCCAGTTGCCGGGCACAACGGGTTTGATGATCTCCTCCATGACCGCTTCGTGCAGGGTGGGGTTGTCCACCGAAGGCGAGTGCTGCGTCGAGACGACGATGGCTTCCACGGCAACGGGGACGCCGTTGGCGTCGTAGCGGAAAGACAGCTGGCTCTTGGCATCGGGGCGCAGAAAGTCGATCCCGGCCCGGCGTACCTTGGCGTGGCGGCGCATGAGTCGATGGGCGTAGGTGATGGGGGCGGGCATCAGCACGTCGGTCTCCGCGGTCGCGTAGCCGAACATCAGACCCTGGTCCCCGGCGCCCTGCTCGTGGTCCGGCCTCTCGTCGACCCCCCGGGCGATCTCGGACGACTGCTGTCCAAGTAGGTTCATCACCCGCGCCGAAGCCAAGTCGTAGCCGCTAGCCGGATCGCCGTAACCAATGTCGTCGATCACTCCCCTTGCCAGCGCATCGATATCAACGTGCGCGCGGGACCGGTATTCGCCGGCGACCACGACAAGGTCGTCTTTCAGGAGTACCTCGCAGGCCACCCTCGATTCGGCATCCGCCGCGATCATGGCATCGAGAACGGCGTCGGAGATCTGGTCGGCCATCTTGTCCGGATGGCCTTCGGATACCGACTCGGAGGTGAAGACCGAGTAGTCAGACATTGGGAAACCGCTGCGCGTGGGCCGAAGGGGGCGCATTGTACCCGTGTTGGCACCGCCCCATGGCCGGCCCGGCCGCGTCCGAAGGACGCGCCTTCGCGTCCGAAGGACGCGCCTTCGCCTAGCGCTGTGCGCCGGAACGCGCCGCTTCCGGCCCAGCCACACCGACCTAGCATTAACCAAACGCATCCGGCCGCGATGCTCCCGTTCGCGTTTGTTTTATGGAAGCGCCCCATAGCCGGCCCGGCACTTCGCTCCGCTATATGCCGGGTTCGCCTCCGGCCCAGCCACACCGACCTCGCATGGACCAAACGCCACGGTCGCAAGCTCCCTTTGGCGTTTGTTCCATGCGAGGGCCATCGGCATTGGTCCACGGACAGTCTGGTAGGCTCAATCCGATGGCGATTCCGTTGCTCCGAGACTTCGACATCCGGGGGAAAAGCGTCCTCGTCCGGGAGGATCTCAACGTGCCCCTGGAGGATGGTCGGGTGGCCAATAGCGCCCGGATCGACGCGGCGCTCCCGACGATCCGCCATTGCATGGCCGCAGGGGCTCGCGTGACCCTGGTGTCTCACCTCGGTCGTCCACGACCGGGAGAGCGGAATCCGGCCCTGTCGCTTAAGCCGGTCGCCAAGGCTCTCGGTGACGCCCTCGGGTGCACCGTCCGTTTGGTTGACGACTGGAGGAACGGCGCCGCCGTTGGCTCGGCGGATGTCGTGCTGCTTGAGAACATCCGGTTCGAGGCGGGCGAGACGACGAACGATCCGGCGCTTGCACGTCGGCTTGCGGCCCTTTGCGACGTGTTCGTCATGGATGCCTTTGGCACTGCGCATCGCGCCCACGCATCCACCGTGGGCGTTGCCGAGGCGGCCGGGGCAGCCTGCGCGGGACCGTTGCTCGCCGCCGAACTTCATGCCTTGGGGCGCGTCCTCGACGACCCTGCGCGGCCGCTGGTTGCGGTGGTCGGCGGCGCGAAGGTCTCGACGAAGCTGGCCGTGCTCGAGTCGCTTGCCCATGTCGCGGACTCGATCATCGTCGGCGGCGGCATAGCGAACACCTTCCTGCTGGCGAGCGGGTCGCAAATCGGAGCCTCGTTGGCGGAGGCCGACCAGGTGGACGTGGCGCGACGCATCATGACCCGGATCGAGGTGCCGATGCCGGTGGACGTCATGACCGCGACGGCCATCGACGCGGTCCTGCCCGGCCGGCTCCGGCTTCGTGATGAAGTCGGCAGCGACGAAATGGTCCTCGATATCGGGCCGGAGACGGCACGGCGGCTGGCCGACCAGGTGGCCAAGGCTGGAACGGTCCTCTTCAACGGTCCGTTGGGCGTCTTCGAATTGGATCAGTTCGGAGAGGGCACCCGGGTACTGGCGGAAGCGATTGCGTCCGCCGATGCCTATTCGGTTGCAGGTGGCGGCGACACGCTGGCTGCCATCGAGAAGTACGGAGTGGGCGAGGGGATCTCCTACCAATCCACCGGCGGCGGCGCGTTCCTCGAGTATCTGGCCGGCGAGACCTTGCCTGCCGTGGCCGCGCTCGAGAGGCGTATCGTCGCGCCGCATCGCAAATGATCGAGAAACTCAGGGAGGTGCTTCCGCCGCATCGGGTGAGCACGGCCAAGGAAGATCTCGACAACTGGGGTCGCGACTGGACCCGGAGCTTCGCCGCCGCTCCTTCGGCGGTGGTGTTTCCGGAGACCGTGCAAGAGGTCGTGGCCGTGACGCGACTGGCCAACGCGGAGGGTCTTGCCTTGGTGCCATCCGGCGGCCGAACCGGGTTGTCGGCCGGGGCCGTCGCCAGCCAAGGCGAGGTGGTGGTGTCCTTCGACCGAATGAACCGGTTCCTCGACTTCAACGAGACGGATCGGGTCGTGCGCTGCCAGGCGGGCGTCGTCACCGCCAATGTGCAGGCCTTCGCCCGGGGCAAGGGCCTGTTCTACCCGGTCGACTTCTCGTCGTCCGGCTCGAGCCAGATCGGCGGCAACGTCGCGACCAACGCCGGCGGCATCAAGGTGCTTCGCTACGGGATGACCCGCGATTGGATCGCCGGCCTCAAGGTGGTCACCGGTGCCGGAGAGGTGCTGGAACTCAACCGCGGCCTGGTCAAGAACGCCACCGGCTACGACCTGCGGCACCTCTTCATCGGCTCGGAGGGAACTCTCGGGTTCGTGGTCGAGGCCGACCTCCGGCTTACCGAGCCCCCAGCACCGAGTCGGGTCATGGTGCTGGGCGTCGACCGCATGGCGGACATCCTGAGCATACTGACCCGGTTCCAGGCCGGTGTGGCGTTGTCGGCATTCGAGTTCTTCTCGGAACTCGCGGTTGAGAGGGTCACTCGACACCGGTCGCTGGCGCGCCCGCTGAAGTCGTCGTCGGCCTTCTACGCGCTGCTGGAGTTCGATGCACATGACGAGCCGGCGGCGCTGGCGGCCTTCGAGGAGTCGTTGGCGGCCGGTTGGGTGAGTGACGGCGTGATGAGCCAGTCGGAAGCGCAAGCGCGTGCGCTGTGGGCGCTGCGGGAGGGAATCACCGAGAGCATCGCCCCGGAGACCCCCTACAAGAACGACCTGGCCGTGCGAATCTCGGACGTGCCCGGCTTCCTCGACGACGTGGACCACGCAGTAGGCCGGATCTACCCCGATCTGGAGATCTGCTGGTTCGGCCACATCGGCGACGGCAACGTGCACCTCAATATTCTCAAGCCGCCCGGACTTGCCGTGACCGCCTTCTATGAGCGTTGCGACGCCATGAGCCCGGAGTTGTTCAAGCTGGTCGCAGCCCGTGGCGGGAGTATCTCCGCCGAGCATGGCGTGGGCATGCTCAAGCGTGAGTTCCTCGGGTTTTCGCGCAGTGCCGCGGAGATCGAGATCATGCGCGCCGTGAAGAAGGCGCTCGATCCGAACGGCGTGATGAATCCGGGGAAGCTACTCCCGTAGCTACTCCGGTAGGGGCGCGAATTCTCGAACACCCTGCTGCGAGCCGACTAGCACGAGATCGGGTCGGTCGACCGCGAAGACGCCGTTCTCCACGACACCGGCGAGGTTGTTGATCTGCGCCTCGAGCGCGTCCGGATCGGCGATGGCAAGGCCATGCAGGTCGAGGATGGCGTTCCCGTTGTCGGTGACGAAACCGGCCCGTTCGCGGACTTCGCCGCCTAGGGCCCGAAGCCGACCGGCCACCGACCGCCGCGCCATCGGGACCACTTCCACCGGCACGCCGAACGCGCCAAGCGTGTCGACCACCTTGCTCTCGTCGACGACGCAGATGAACCGATCCGCGGCCGCAGCGACGATCTTCTCCCGGGTGTGCGCACCGCCGCCGCCCTTTATGAGGGCGCCCCCGGGTTCGACCTCGTCGGCGCCATCCACGTAAACGGCAATCGTTTCGGCATCGTTCAGATCGATGACGCGAACGCCGTGGGCGGCAAGCCGCTCGGCGCTGGCAATGCTGCTGGATACCGCGGCTTCGAAACGGTCCTTCAGTCTCGCCAGGGCGTCGATGAAGTGGTTGGTGGTGCTGCCCGTGCCGACGCCTATGATCGCACCCGCGCCGAGCGAGGGCATAACGGCGTCGACCGCTGCGAGCGCAACGTTTCGCTTCAGTTCAGCTTGATCCACTCGCGGGGTCATTTCGGCGGCGGTTCTTCGAGCGGAAGCACGTAGCGTGCGTACTCCTCCTCGAAGACCAGTTTGCGCGGGTCGCCGATGTGGTCGACGTAGAGCTTGCCGTCCAAGTGGTCGAACTCGTGCTGGAACACCGTGGCGAGAAAACCGTTGGCGGTGATGCGCTGCTCCTCGCCGCCCAGGTTGGCAAAGGACACCCGGATTCCGCGCGGCCGCTCGACGTATCCGCGCAAGCCGGGAACGGACAGGCAGCCTTCCCAATGGCCTTCGGTAGCCGGATCGAGAACCTCGACGCGGGGATTGATGCAGACGGTCAGCGGTTGCTCTGCCAACGGGCCGTAGCGCGTGGGGCCACCGGGAATCTCGACGATGGCAAGCCGGATGCCTTCGTTGATCTGCGGGGCAGCGAGGCCGATGCCGCCGTAGTCGTGCAAGGTGTCGATCATGTCGGCGACTAGGCGGTGGAGCGCGTCGCTGCCGAGGTCCTCCCGGGCAACGGCCCGTGCCGGTCGGCGAAGTGCCGGGTGGCCCATGCGGATGATCTTGCGTACGGCCATGGCCGGAGTATCCGCTATTTCACGGTGACTTCAAAAAGACTGCCACCCGTTCTCCGTGACTACGGCCGACAGCGACACATCCGAGGACGTGGCTGGCAGCGCGGGGGCCCGCTGGCATTCGTGGGCGATGCCGATGCGTGCGGCATCCGGTGCTGCAGAGAAGAAACGGTCGTAGTAGCCGCCGCCCATGCCGAGCCGGCGACCGTTTCCATCGAAGGCGACCAAGGGTGCCAGGACAACGGTGGGTGTTACCAGTTCGGGGTGCGCGGGCTCTTTCCTGCGAGGGGCAGGCCCCTCGCGCTCCCCGGCTGAGGGCTCCGCGATGCCGAATCGATTGGGCTCCAACGGGGTGGCGCAGCGGTATGCGGCGAAGCGCATCTCGCGCCCGCTGAGCACGGGCACGGTAACTACGATGGATTGCTGCCAGCACCGGCGGATCACGCTTTCGAGATCGACCTCGCCATCCCGGGCGAGGTAGGCCGCAACCACCGCATCGTCGTCGAGGTGTTTCATTACCTCGTCGGCGATGGCGAGCGCGTGCTCGCGTTGGTCTTCGGCGGAGAGGTCACGGCGTGCCGCACGATAGACCTCGCGTAGGTGATGTTTTTCGCTTGGTGGCATCCGGCACCCTCGCGGGCACGCTGCGAGCAACGGCGCGCCGCCTTGAGGCAGAGCGGCTTGTCTCCCGGTGATGCGGCTGCTTGGTTACCCTGAACCGTTGCGGTTCAAGGCGGGGATCTAGGCGGCTCTTAAGGCTTCCCGCGAACTCCCGCTCGCTCGAAGCTCGCGGGTCATCGGTTGGGTCTGCACACCGGCGCCGACGCCAGATCTCCTTCGGTTTCTATAACGGCTCGAGGATGACGGAAGCTGGCCGGCACCCCAGGAGACATCCAAGTATAGACACAAAACCGCAGGCGAATGGAACAACTCCGCGCCCGTGGGCACCGTGGTGGATCATGGAGCCGTGCTCGACCCCTTGTGGGCTTCGATCGCCTCCTCCACGCGCCGGGTCAGTTCCGTCACCATTTCCGGCGTCTGCTCGTTGCCGGTTCCGCTCTCCCGTTGCAGGCGGCGGTTGTCGTGGATGGCGTTGAGTGCCGCCATGACGGCGATCCGCTCCACGCCGAATACCTTGCCGGCTTCGCGAATGCGGGTCATGCGTTGGTTGAGGTCGCGCGCGGCGGCCGCGAGTTCGTCGGCCTCCGATTCCGGGCAGCTCACCTGGTATTCGTTGTCGAGTATCCGGATGCCGATAGTGGTGTTTGCGTTGCTCATCGTTCCCGTCCGTCTACGTGACATCCATGGATTTGAGCCGGTCGATCATGGCGTCGATCTTGCTTCTTGCCATTTCGTTGCGCTCGACGAGGTTGGACTTTTCGGCGGCCCAAGCTCGGTTCCGCTGGCGAAGAGCACGGTTTTCGCTGGCAAGCGACTCGCAGAGCGCGATCAATTCGCCGACTTTGGCTTCGAGCGCATGGAGGTCTTCCGCGAGCATCTTTCTAGTTTGTCCTGATCGAGGGCACTTGTGAAGTCGTGTACGAGTCTCATTGCGAAGGGACCGACGATGCTGACAGACTCGCGCGTCGTGACTGTTCGAGACGCGACCGCTTCGCGGTCGCCCCGAGAATTCGCTATGCGAATTCTCCCGGCAGTGAGGCGGTACTGACCGCTAGGCAAAGGACGAATTTGTTCGATGGGAGAACGGGTCTACGACGCCGCCGTGGTGGGTGCGGGGATCGTAGGTCTTGCGGCTGCGGTTGCCTTGGCCCAGGGCGGGCACCGGGTCGTTCTCATCGAGCGGACGCCGCCGGAACGACTCCGGGGCGCCTTGGGGTTCGACCTTCGCAGCGTCGCCCTGACTCCCGCGTCGGTGGACTTTCTGCGCCCTATCGGCGGCGTTGAAGAAGGGGACCTTGCTCCGGTCGAGTCAATGCACGTCTGGGAGTACGACGGTTCCGGGTCGCTGGGGTTCGAAGGCGATGGTGCACTGGCCTTCGTCGCCGAGAACAGCGTGCTCACGACCAGGCTATGGAAAGTCGCGGAAGATTGCTTGGATGTCCTGCCAGGGGCATCGGTTGCCGGCCTCGCTCAAGGGCGGGATACCGTGTTCCTCGAAGGGGCGGACATCGCCGCCCGGTTGGTGATCGGGGCGGACGGCACCAACAGCATCGTCCGCAAGCTTGCGGATACGACGCTGCGGCACGAACCTCCCTATCGGGCAGGACCGCAACGGGCTGTCGCCACCGTCGCCCGGGCCACGAAATCACATGGCAATACCGCCTTCCAGCGCTTCGGTCGCAGCGGGCCGGTTGCCCTTCTGCCTCTCCCAGACGGTGCCCAGGCCGCCGGACGCGAATCCGAGTCGCATCAAACCGTCTCCGTGATCTGGAGCTCCTCCGAGACGGACAGCCAGCGCTTGCAGTGCCTGGACGAGGAAGCCTTCCGGCGTGCGCTCGGCGAGGAGACCGAGGGCGTGCTGGGCGATTTCGTTGCCGTGGACAGGCGGCTCTCGTTTCCGGTTCGCCAGACCCTGGCGGCGGATTTCAACCCCAACCCCAGGACACTGGTCATCGGGGACGCGGCCCGAACGCTCCATCCGTTGGCTGGGCAGGGCGTCAACGCGGGCTTGGAGGACGTGCGTGCGCTCGTTGCTGGCGCCACCCATCCCGACCTGGGCGCATCCGGTCGGTGGCGCGGTTTCAGCCGCGAACGGCGAACTCGCTCCAAGCTCATGATGGCTTCAATGCGTGCCCTGCTCGCCGCTTACTGCGGTCCCTACTCGGGCAATCCCTGGATGCGCCTGGCCAGGAACGCCGGAGTACGGTTCATCGACGCCGCGCCAGGGGTCAAGGCGCAGTTGATTCGCGAAGCGATGGGGCTCGGGCCCATGGCGATTCGTCGACGAGCGAGTGGTGGATATGGCTGAACGAAGAACAGCGCTCTACGATCTGCATGTGGCCGCGAAGGCGCGCATGGTTCCGTTCGCGGGATGGTCCATGCCCCTCAACTACGGTTCGCAGATCGCGGAACACCACCACGTTCGTGGTGGGGCGGGCATGTTCGACGTATCCCACATGGCGATTACCGATTTGGAAGGCGCAGATGCACGCGAGCCACTCGCCCGGTTGTTCGCCAACGACATCGACAAGGCAGTGCCGGGACGGGCGGTCTACGGTGTTTTCCTAAACGCATCCGGGGGCATCATCGACGACGTCATCGTCTACGGTCGAGACCCGGGATACCGGGTGGTCTCCAACGCCGCCACCCGCGACAAGATGCTCGACTGGGTCGGTGTTCACGCGGCCGAGTTCGGCGTGGAAGTGCACGAACGTCGCGATCTCTCCTTGATCGCCGTGCAGGGGCCCGACGCCTTGAAGGCGTTCACGGTCGCGACGTCGATGGATCTGGCGGATCTCCGCCCCTTCTCGGCGCGCGAGCGAGGTGGCTGGATGGTGGCGCGAACCGGCTACACCGGCGAGGACGGCGTGGAAGTGGCATTGCCCGCGGAGGAGGCCGGGGCGCTGTGGCAGCGGCTCTCGGACGCGGGGGTGGCCTGCGCGGGCCTCGCCGCCCGGGACACCCTGCGCTTGGAAGCGGGACTTCTGCTCTACGGGCAGGACATGGACGAGGTGACCTCTCCCCTTGAATCCAACCTGGGCTGGACCGTGGCGTGGGAGCCGGCGGAACGCGACTTCGTGGGTCGCGAGGCCCTCGCACGTCAACGATCAAGCGGTCCTGAGCGGGTATTGAGGGGTGTCGTGCTTACCGGCAGAGGCGTCGTTCGCCACGGTCAACGAGTCGAGACGAACGCCGGCGATGGAGTCGTTACCAGCGGTATCTTTTCGCCCACCTTGGGGTACAGTATCGGCTTCGCGCGCCTTCCCCGCGGGGCCACCGGGGATTGTCTGATCGAGATACGCAGCTCGAAGATTCCCGGTCGAATTGTCAGACCGCCGTTCGTGCGGCACGGAAAGCAGGTATTCAAATGAACGACTTAACGTCCGATATGCGCCCGGACATACCCGACGATTTTCGGTACGCGCCGAGCCACGAATGGGCGCGCGTCGAGGACGACCAGGTCACCGTCGGCATATCGGATTTCGCCCAGCAGTCGCTCGGCGACGTGGTCTACGTCGAGCTGCCCCACGTCGGCGACGAGGTGAATGCCGGGGCCGAGGCGTGCGTGGTGGAGTCC
>JAPOYW010000164.1:10474-14429 GCA_026706425.1 Gammaproteobacteria bacterium | reverse complement strand
ACGGCGCTGGTGTTCGTGCTGTGGATCACGGTCGCGGTGGTGATGGGCCTCATCCAGGCGATCGGTGCCATGGCGAAGGCGTTCGACTGGTGGGGCGGCGACACCCTGGAGCCGGCGTCGATGATGAGCTTCCTGCTTCTGGACGCCATCCCGGTCCTGGCGTTGTGGGGATCGCTGGTGATCTTCCTCGCCGTAGCCATCCGCAACCGGCTGATCGTGGCCCTCTTGGGCTTGGGGTTGTTCGGACTGACTTTCTGGGCCACTTGGGAGACGCCGTTCTACCTAGCCCCGGCCTTGGTGAGCTTCCAGGCCTATCTCGCCACCGGATCGGAGGTGCTGCCGCAGTTCGCCGACGGCGTGCTGATTCTGCAGCGGCTTGCCACGATGTTGTTGGCGGCCGCTTTGATCGTCTTCGCGGCTGCCCTGCATCCCCGCAGCCACGGCAGGGGGCGCGTCCGTCACTTTGGTGTTGGCGCTGCCTTGGCGGCGTTCGCCGGTGCGGTGGTTGTCGCGATTCTTATGGATGCGGCGGCTGCGCGTTCGCAACGAACGGCCTGGATAGACGCCCAGGCTGCCGCAGAAGCCGAGCCCAGTGCAGACCTGGAATACGTGCGGGGAAGCGTCGCAATCTACCCGGGAACACGAATCGGTCTCGACCTGGTGTACGGGCTCCATGCGCCCGAGCCCCTTGAGGAGTTGGTATTCAGCTTCAATCCGGGGCTCGAGGTGACGCACCTGCTGCTCGATGGGGCACCGGCGGAGTCGACGCACGACGCCGGACTGTTGCGGGTGTCCCTTGCCGAGTCGATGCGCACCGGTGAGCGTGTCGAAGTGGCCATCGCTGCCGCCGGTTTCCCCGATCCCGAATTCGGGTACTTGGACAGCGAGATCGACATGGACCTTGTACAGGGCGAGCAGGGCAACGTGGTCCTGCTTGGCACTGAGGCGTCTGTGTTCGACTCGCGCTATGTGGCCCTGATGCCCACCGTGCGCTGGATGCCGATTCCGGGCCCGTCGACCGGCAATGACGACCCATCGCGCTACCGCCGCGACTTCTTCACCGTCGATCTCACGGTCGAGGTTCCGAGCGATTGGCTGGTCGCGGGGCCGGGGCGACGCGAGGAGACGGGACCGGGGCGATTCCGATTCGCGCCAGCCGCACCCGTGCCCGAGGTCGCGCTGCTCGCCTCGCGGTTCGAACGCCGCCACATGGAGGTCGCGGACATCGACTTCGAGTTGCTGCTGTTCCCGGGACACGGTAGCTATCTCTCGCACTTCGGCGACTCCTTGGAGCAACTCGAGGAGCGCGTGGACGAGGTTCTCGCGGACGCGGGAAAGGCGGGATTGACCTATCCCTACGGCGGCCTGAGCCTGGTCGAAGTACCCGCTCGGCTGCGCGCCTTCGGTGGCGGATGGCGGATGGACACGGTGCAGGCGCTGCCGGGCGTCGTGCTGCTGCGCGAGTACGGCTTGCCGACGGCGCGGTTCGACACGGCATTGCGCATTCTGAGGCGGTTCGGTGGGCTTCCCGAGGACTCGGACGAAGCCGACAGCGACCGTGCGAGAATGAAGGTGGGTCTCCTGGAGCAGTTCTTCGCGGCCGACTTCAGCGGCGGCAAGCTGCAGGACGGCGTGGCCCGCAACTTCCTGAAGTTCCAAACCGGGGCGCAGGGGGAGGGCGCGCTGGCGCTGGACTACGTCTGCCACGAACTGGTGGTCCGTCTGCTCTACAACCGCGACGTCGCGGACTACTTCTCGCCGCGCGCGTTCGCCTCGGTCTCCGGCATGAACGAGACGATGGGCCAGTTGATCGGGGGGTTCTTCGGAGGTGGCGGTGCCCTGTCCATCACCGTCAGTTCGGCCAGCACACCCAAACGGGCCTCCGTTTGGAGCCGGGCGCTGGGTACGCCGTTGGTGACGCTGGATCCCGCCGAAGACGGACTCGGCGCATTGGACGTGCTATCCCTCAAAGCGCCGGCGGTGGCGAAGTCGATAGTCGATGGACTGGGTCGGGAGTCGGTGGCGCGGTTCCTGGCCGAACTCCGGCAGCGTTACGCGGGCACGAATTTCACGGTCGAGGACTTCAACACGGTGGCGGTCGACACGGGCTTGGAGCTCGACGCGCTGCTCGGCGACTGGCTGGGCGACGCGCAGTTGCCCGGGTTCGTCGCCTCCGCCGCCCAGGTGACGCGCCTCAAGGACGACGAGGGCGGCGAACCGCGCTACCAGGTTCGCGTTCACCTCTACAACGGCGAGCCGACGCCTGGCCTCGTTCGCTTGGGGGTCGTCTCGGAAAGCGAACAGCCGATACGGTCGTGGAGCGATCCGATCCCGGTGGCCCGCGAGACTGCCGTGGAGATCGGGCTTGTCGCCGACGCGCCGCCGGGACAGGTCTGGATTTCGCCCTACCTAGCCTTGAACCGCAACGACTTCCGCGTCGAGGTGCCCGATGCGGACCCCGGGGAGGCCGACGATGCCGAACCCTTGAACGGCAGCCTGCCCAGCGACTGGCGACCGCCCCCGGAGCCCGGCATCGTCGTCGACGACCTCGATCCCGGTTTCTCGATCGTCTACGCCACGCCGGAGGACGAAGCGCGCCATGCCCCGTCGAGTAGCTGGTGGATGGGCGACGTCGACATCGATCAAGGTCTGCCCGTGTACAACGCGTTCGCGCCGCCGTCGCGGGGATGGACGCGGTTCGAGGTGGCCGGCACCTGGGGCCGTTACCGACACACCGCAGCCGCCTCTTTTCTTGGCACCATCGGCGCATCGGCCCGTTTCGCGGCGCGTTTGCCCCACGCGGGACGTTGGCGGGTGGACTACCACATCCCCGAAGCATCGCAACCGAGGGGCCCGGGCGGCGTCTCGATCACGGTGCAGGCACAAGCCGGATTGTTGACGGGCGAAAAAGGCGATTTCGACTTGAAGATCGTCGCGGACGGGGAGGAAACACCCGTGGAGTTCGACGCTGGCGCGGCATCCGTGGGCTGGAATGATCTGGGCGAGTTCTCGTTGCCGGCCGGTGAGGTGAGCCTCGTGGTCTCCAGCGAGACGAACGGGAGGATCGTCGTGGCGGATGCGGTACGCTGGCGTCCGGTGGAGGAACGATGAAGCAAGGGATGTATGCAACAGCTTCGCTCGCGGCGATCGGCTTGCTCGCGGCGCTGAGCGGATGCGGGCCGCCTCCCTCGGTGCCCGACACGGAGTTCCGCATCCCGGTAGAAGTCGAGGACGTGGGCACGGGGACGATCGAGGATCTCGTGGTCGCGACGGGCAACCTACGCCCGAAAGGAATCGTCACTCTCGACATCGAGACGCCGGGGTTGCTGCAGATCGCCCGCAACGCCGAGGGCCAGAGGCTGGCCGAGGGTATGCGGGTCTCGGCGGGGGACGTCGTCGCACGCGTCACCGGCGAGGACGCCCGCCTGCACGCCCGGCTCGAGACGACACGTCAAGCCTTGGAGGCAGCCGAAGCCCACCTTGAGCGACGCCGCGAACTTCATGCCGCGAACCTCGCCCACGAAGAGGAACTTCAGCAGGCGCAGGAGCGCTACGAGACGGCGCTCTACAACTTCGAACTCAGCACGCTGAATGCCGCCAAGGCAACGCTGACGACCCCGATTGACGGCACCATTCTTCGGCTCGCCAGGGACGCCGACGGCCGCCCGCAGGCCGATGGGCAACTGGTCCGGGCCGGTTTCACGGTCGCCGAGGTGGCGCCCCTCGACGAACTGGTCGCCGATATCGACCTGATCGGACCGGAGCTCGCCCGGGTCGAGGTGGGCCTTGCGGCGCGAATCCGCCACTACGCCTTCGAGGAGTCGTTCACGGGCGAGGTGATCCGGCTGTCGCCGATGCTCGACCCCAACAAGCACACGTTCCGCGCCGAGGTGGCGGTGGCCAACGACGAGCGGCTGCTGCGGCCGGGCATGTTCGTGGAAGTGATCGTCGTGGT
>JAPOYW010000164.1:0-10464 GCA_026706425.1 Gammaproteobacteria bacterium | reverse complement strand
GGAGCAGCGCCCGGACGTCGTCGTGGTGCCCCGGGACGCCGTCGCCAACCGGGCCGGCAAGTCGGTGGCGTTCGTGCTCGACGGCCAGCGGGTCAGCCGCCGCGACCTCCGCCTGGGTCTAGGCGACGACGACAAGGTCCAGGTTCTCGACGGCGTCGCCGAGGGCGACCGGGTCGCCGTCCGGGGCCTCGAGACCTTGACCGACGGTGCCCGCATTCGGGTCGTCGGGACTTGAGTGCCCGGTTCACCGGGCCAAATACGTTCTTCGCCGTAGAGAAACCCTGACGTGTCGGCATTCGAGTCCGCCGCTGCGTTCGCCGTCCGCCGACCGGTGGCGATCACCGTGGTTGCCGTGGCGATCGCCCTCGTCGGGGGCCTTTCCTGGCGCGAGTTGCCAGTGGATCTGCTGCCCGATCTGCAGAGCCCCACCGTCGTCGTGTCGATCCAGTCCGGCAACCGGCCGCCGACCGAGATGGAGCGCGTCTACGGCCAGACCGTGGAGCGCATGCTGACCACCGTCCGGGGCAGCCGGGACGTCTCCCAGGTGGCGCGCACCGGGCGGCTCGTCACGACGGTGACGTTCGACTGGGACGCCGACCTCGATCTCGCCTTGGTGGACGTCCAGAAAGCCGTGGGCGGCATCGAAGGGGACCCGGAAGTGGACGAGGTCCTGGTGCGCCGCTTCGATCCGCGCCAATCGCCGATTCTCACCCTGGGTCTCGTCGCCCCCTCCGGAAAACCCGATCTTGCCGAGCTTCGGCAACTGGCGCGGCGGCAGGTGGCGCCCGCGCTCGAGCAACTCGCCGGCGTCGCTGAAGCACGCGTGACCGGCGGCCGGGAAATCGAGATCCGTGTCTCGGCGGACCGGTACCGCCTCGAAGCGTTCGGCGTGTCGCTCAACCTGCTCCGGGGCCGGGTGGCCGCCCAGAACGTCGACATCGAAGCCGGAACCCTGGAGGAGGGTGACCAGGTCTTCCAGGTCCGCGGCGTCGCACGCTACCGCAACGCCCAGGATGTCGCCGATGTCGTGGTCCGCTACACCACCGATCCCGTCGGTGCCAGCAAGGCGGTGCGCGTCTCGGATCTTGCCACCGTGGAGGCAGTGGACGCCGAGATCGACCACCTGGTGCTGGTCGACGGAGTCGAAGGCGTCGGCATTTCGGTCTACAAGGAAGCCGGGACCAACACGGTGGAGGTCTCAGCCGAGGTCCGCAAAGCGCTCGAAGGGCTCGGCGACGATCTACCGGGCGTCGACGTGCGGGAAATCGCCGACGACGCCAAGCTGGTCACCGACGCGCTCGACGACTTGAAGATCGCGGCCGGCGCCGGGGTCGCCCTGGCCGTGCTGGTGCTGGCGTTGTTCCTGCGCTCTGCCGGGGCAACGCTCATCGTGACGGCGGCCGTTCCCGTCTCAATCCTCGCCGCCCTGTTCGCCATGAACTTCGCCGAGCACAGTCTGAACATCGTCACCCTGGGTGGCCTCGCCTTGGGGGCCGGCATGCTGGTCGACAACGCCATCGTCGTCGTGGAGTCGATGTATCGTCGGCTGGGCCTCGGCGACAACCCGGATCTCGCCGCATCGAGGGGAACCGGACAGGTCGCGGGCGCCATCACGGCGAGCACGTTGACCACCTGCGTGGTGTTCCTCCCCGTGCTTTTCGTGGAAGGGCTGGCGGCGCGGCTGATCGACGGCATCGCCTTCACCGTCGTCGTCTCGCTCTTGGCATCGCTCGCCGTGGCCGTGTTCCTGATCCCTGCTCTCGGTCGCTGGTTCCTGCCCCGGGCGTCGCGTTCCGGCATGGTGACCGAAAGGGCGGCGTCCAAGGCACGGACCGCATTGGAGAACTTCGTCGGCATGCTCTTGCGCCGGCCCGGTACGGTTGTGTTGTTGGCGACCGGCATCGTGGCGGTGGCCGTTGGTTTTATGCTGCAGCTAGGAACCGAACTCTTGGCCCCGTCGGACCCACGCCAGTTCTCCGTGCGGCTGGTCGGTCCGGCCGCCCAGCGGGTGGAGTCCACCGCACGTGCCGCGGCCAGCGTCGAGACGCTCATCGCCCAAGCAGGCGGCGGCACGACAGCGGACGGCGGCACGCTCGCGGCGACCCTGTCGGAGGTGGGTCGGCTGCCCGAGGACGGGCGTTCGATCCGCAGCGAGTTGACGGAGGAGAACACCGCCCGGGTCATCGCCCGAATGACCTCCGACGGGCCGACGGGACGCCAGGTGGCTTCTTGGCTCGGACCGGAACTCGATGTGTTGCCGGAGACCGAGGTCCAGTGGGAGATTGCCCGTTCGGCACTTACCGACGCCCTAGGCGCCAGCGGCCCTCCCATCGTGGTGGAAATCGCCGGCGAATCCCTGGACGACCTGCGGCGAGGTGCCGACGAGGTTAAGGACCGCTTGGCCGGCGTGGCCGCGCTCTGGAACGTCAAGTCGTCCTTTGAAGGGGGACCTAAGGAACTGCGCGTCACCCTCGACCCGGCCATGGCCGATGCGCTGGGCATCGATCTCAATACCGTGGCGCAAGTGCTGGCGGCGAACCTCGACGGCCTGGAGGTGACTCGGCTCTCCCTTGGCGACGAGGAACGCGTAGTCAACGTGCGTCTACCGTCGCCGCGACGTGAACAGTTGCCCGACGTGGAGTTCCTGAGCGCCGGCGGGCGCCCGGTGGCGCTGGGCGAAGTCGCCCGCTTCGAGGAGGCGGAGGGTCCCCGGGAAGTCTTCCGGCGGGACCAACGTCGCGTCGCGCAGATAACCGCGCAGCTTGTGGACGGCTTCACCCAGGCCGAGGCCGTGGCCGCAGTCACCGCCGCCATCGCCGATGTGCCCATCCCACCGGGTACGCATCTGCGCCTACGCGGGCAGGAGGAGGAACGGGTACGGACCTTCGACGAATTGCGCCTGGCGGGCATCTTGGCACTCGTGCTCGTGCTTATGGTGCTGGCGGGCACCTTCGAGTCGCTCTTGCAGCCGATTACCGTGCTCGCTGCGGTGCCGCTGGCGCTAGTGGGCGTTGCCGTCGCGCTGGTGCCGGGCGGGCAGCCGATCGGCGTCATGGCCATGCTCGGCCTCATCGTTCTCTCCGGTATTGCCGTCAACGATGCCGTCTTGCTGCTTGCCACCGCCCGGCAGCTCATGGCCGAAGGACGGGATCGCATCTCGGCCCTGGCCGCCGCCGCCGGCATCCGGCTTCGCCCCATCGTCATGACAACCTTGACCACCGCGCTGGCCCTGGCGCCGCTCGTGGTCGCGGGCGGGGAGGGCGCCCAGCTTCGGACGCCGATGGCGCTCACGATAATCGGCGGCATCGTTGCGTCTACCCTAGGTTCGCTGCTTGTCTTGCCGTGCCTGTACCTCGTGCTCGACCGCCTCGCCTGGAAACGGGGAGGTGATCGTTGAGCCCGGAGATCGCGACCGGGCTTGTCCCGTCCCGTGAACCGTCCGGCCTGCCGGGAAGGGCCGCGCGGTGAGTCTCCTCGACCTCCCCGTGCGCCGCCCGATGGCGGTGAGCATGATCTTCGTGGGCTTCGTCGTGCTCGGCGTCGTGGCCTACCAACGCATTCCCCTGGAACTCTTCCCGCCGCTGGAGGGCGACATGATCTCCGTCGGGTTCTTCCGCCCGAACAGCGAGCAGGAAGTGGTCGAGCGGGAGATCCTGCTGCCGCTGCATGCCCGGGTTTCCGCAATGCCCGATGTCGCGGAGAGTTGGGGGCGTGTGCAGGGCGGCGGCGGCAGCTACCGCGTGCGTTTCGAGCCGCGCACGAACATGAAAGTGCGCGAACTCGAACTTCGGCGCATCGCATCCGACATTCAGCGCGGCCAACCCCGGGGCACCTCGGTGAGTGTCGGTTCGATGGAGTCGGGATCGGCCCAATACGGCAGCCTGGTGATGGAGATCAACGTTCTGGGCGATGCGGATCGGGACACCCTCTACGACTTCACGGACCAACTCCTGGCGCCACGTCTCGCGGCAGTGTCCGGCGTTAGCGAGGCAAATGCGACGGGAGGGTCCGGACGCCGATTGATCGTCAACGTCGACCTGGCGCGGGCCGCGGCGACGGGGGTCACGCCGGCCCAAGTCTCCGAGGCGGTGTCCCGGCGGGCGGGCAACATGCGTCACGTCGGCAACCTGGAGTCGGAGGCCGGTCGCTTGGAAGTCATCGTCGACGGCAGGCCTTCGAATCTCCTGGCATTCGAGGAAACCCGCATAGCCGCAGACCGTCCCGTGCAGCTCAAGCACGTCAGCGACATCGCGCTGGGCTATGCGCCGAAGCAGTCGTCGTTCCGCGTCAACGGCGAAGAAGCTGTCGGCATCGTCGTCTTCAAGGAACAGACCGCGAACCTGGTGCGTCTGGGCCGAGACCTCCGGAAAAGAGTGGATGAACTCAGGATGGAAACGGCGCCCATGGGGGTCGATCTCGTCATCGGCAACGATCCCGCCGCAGACATCGAGGAACAACTGGGCCGGCTGGCGCGCCTGGGCCTGTCGGGGTACGTGATCGCGCTTGCCGTGCTGTTCCTGTTCCTGCGCCAGTGGCGCGCCGTCGCCGTGGTGGGGGTCGCCGTCCCGGTCAGCCTGCTGGGCGCGTTGGCGCTGCTCTACCTGATGGGGCTTTCCTTGAACATATTCACGTTGGGCGGCCTGTGGCTGTCCGTCGGCCTCTTGATCGACAACAGCATTGTCGTCTACGAGGCGGTGCTGCGGCGCCTCGAACGTGGAATCGATCCCGGCCGGGCGGCACGCATCGGCCTGCAACGGACCCTTCGCGCCATCGCGGCGGCCACGGCGACGACCGCCATCGTGATGCTGCCCGCCGCCATCATGGACCTACCGGTGGACATGCGGTCGATACTTGGCGAGTTCATCCCCGCGTTCCTGCTGCCGCTGGGGGCGTCGATGCTCGTAGCCGTCGGGTTGGTGCCCGTGCTGACCCATCGCCTCGCCGCCCCCGCAGCACTGCGCGCGGTGGCGCGGCAACGCGAGGTCCGTGCGAAGGCCGACGGTCAGCATGCGCCCGACCCGCTGCGAATCCTGTTCGGCGGCCTAGTCGGCAACGCCATGCGGAGGCCGTCTGCCTGGCTGACCGGCACGGGGATCGCAATCGTCGCGACCGTCCTGTTCGCGGTGCCTGCCGCCATTTCCAACCAGCCGTCCGCCGATCCGGAATACGCGGACAGCGTCTCCTTCAGCGCCGAAGCCCTCAAGGGGGCGGGATCCCTCGAAGCGGTTGCCGAGGCCGTCGCCAAACTGGAAACGGCGGCCATGGCCATCGACGGTGTCGACACGGTCACATCGAACATCAACCAGGAGGGCGCGATGATGCGGGTCGACCTCGTGGACTTGGACGAGCGTCCGCCTGACCTCACCGTATCCCGCATACGAAATGTAGTCGCCGAGGCAGCGGAACGGGCCAGGGGCATCGACGTGTCCCGGCCGGGCGAAGAACGGGGTGGTCGGGGACGTGCCGAGGGACCGGACGGCGGGAGACCGCAATTCGCTGGCGGTGGAGCGGACGAAATCCTGATTTCGGGCCCCGAGAGCCGGGTTCTCGAGCGCCTGGCCGACGATCTGGTCATGCGCCTGGAGGGCGTCGACGAAGTGGGGCGCGCCTGGCAGTCGGTGCCGCGTGGACGCGAAGAGATCTGGGTGGAACCGGACCGCCGCGGATTCGAGGCGTTCGAACTCACCGTGGACGAAGTGCTGCCGGGCTTGCGGTTCGCGGGTCTGGGTGGAATGAACGCAGGCCCCTACGTGCTGCCGTCGGGTCGCGAGATCCCGGTGTTCGTCGAGCGCCTGGGCGGTCGGGAACCGGACGGGTTGAAGGATCTGCGCCGACTCCGCGTGCACACGGAGTCCGGGGTGACGACGGTCTCGTCGCTCGCGTCGATTCGACAGATGCCGCCGCCCGCAGCCATCGTGCATCACAACGGACGCCGGGAAACCAGCGTCTACTATCGGCTCGACGCGTCGGCGCCGGAATCGGGACCGGCGCGCGACGCGCTCGACGACAAGATCTCCGCGGCCATCCGCTCGGCACCGAGGCCCCACGGCTATGCAGTCGAGATCCAGGAGCAAAACGAGACCCTCGCCACCGGGGCCGAGTACGCCTTGTGGGCGGGCCTCTTGGTGCTGCTGGTTCTTGCGGTCACCTTCGAGTCCCTGACCCTGCCGTGGCTGGTCCTGTTCACGTCGGTCCTGCTGGCCAGCATCGGTTCTACCTGGCTGATGGTCCTGACGGACACGCCCATGGCACCGATCGCGATAGTGGGCTTGTTCGTACTGGTGGGACTGGCGATCAACCCGGCGATCCTCCTTGTCGACCGCATGCAGCATCGGGTCAGGAACGGCTGGTCGACGGGTGCGGCGGCTCTCGCGTCGGTGCGGGAACGCACGCGCCCCGTCCTGATGACCGCCGCCACGACCATCGCCGCGCTTTGTCCCCTGGCACTCACGACAGGTCGGGAGAACGAGATCTGGCCGCCGTTCGCCACGGTGATAATCGGCGGCCTGATGACGGCGACCCTGTTGAACCTCCTCGTGGTGCCGGTCTGCTACTTGTTCCTCCAGCGTCTCGACCAGCTCTTCGGCCGGGTCGGGCCGTGGCTCGTTGTCGCCCTTTTGACCGCCACGATCGGTTCGACGGTCTGGCTCTACAGGACCGAGACGGTGGAATCGTTGTTTTGGCTGTTCATCGTATTCTGGCTGATCCTCGCAGCCTTGCTCATCATCATCGTGTTGGTGTTTCGCCGCCCCGAACTGGTCGAACTCGAGACCGCCGGGGGGCCGCCGCTGCTCGATGTGCGAAACCTGAAGAAGATCTACGGCATGCCCGGACCGATCCGCCAGGCGATCCGCGCCCCCCGGGACTTCGCGGACCGGCTCCGCCGCGAAGGCCGTGCCGCGACCCACGCGGGATTCGACTGGCGCGACGCCATGGGACGGTTCGGACCGTACCTGATCCTCGCCGCGGCGCCGCTCCTCCTGTCCTCCCAGGTACAGGGCAACGGCTGGAAGCTGATCCTGTGGCTGCTGGCTGCGGCGTTTGTCGTCCGGCTGGGCACCGAAGTGCGACATGCTCGCCGACCCGAGGAGGAGGACGCCAGGCCCGGCTGGGCGGAGGCGGCTTTTCGAGTGCTCCTGCCCTGGGGCGTTCTCGCGGCTTTCGTTGCCTGGATGATCGTCATCCCGCGGCTGGAGGGCAGGGAACCCCAAGTCGTTCTATTGCTGCCGATCCTCGCGGGGGTCTTGATTCTCGTCGGCCAGTTCATCCGCCACAGCGCCGTGCGCCAGCAACGCGGACAGATCGGCGAACGCGCGACCTCCGGCCCGTTCCGCCATCCCCGCACCCTGCTGCGCCGCCTCGCTCGCAGAGTCGGCGGCTTCGATCTGCCCATCGAACCGGTCCTCGCCCTCACGGAAGTCACCTTTAGCGTCGAACGCGGCATGGTCGGCATTCTGGGTCCGAACGGCGCCGGCAAGACGACGCTCCTGCGCCAGTTGGCCGGCATCCTCGACCCAACCCGGGGCATCATCAACCTCGGCGGCGTGCGCCTAACCAAGATCCAGCGGGTGCTGGCGCGGTGGGTGGGCTACCTTCCCCAGGACGCCGGGCTGCCCGGCGGCCTCTCTCCGCGCGAATACCTCGGTTACTTCGCGGCCCTATACGAACTGCCCGTAGAGATTCGCCGCGAGCGCGTCGAAAGCCTGCTCACCGAAGTGGGTCTCGCCGAGAAGGCTGGCGACAAGATCAAGACGCTGTCCGGCGGCATGCGCCAGCGCGTCGCCGTGGCGCGCACGCTGCTCCGTCTTCCGTCGGTGATCATCGTCGACGAGCCCACCGTCGGCCTCGATCCGCGCGAACGCATCCGGTTCCGCAACCTCCTGAGCAGGCTCGCCCGGGACCGGATCGTGCTGTTCTCCACGCACGTCGTCGAGGATGTCGCCGTCGCCTGCGACCGCGTGCTGGTGCTCTCCACCGGCCGGCTGGTCTTCGACGGCGCGCCGTCCGACCTCGCCAGCGCCGCCCAGGGCAAGGTGTGGGAGTGCCGGTTCGCGCCCGACGAACCCTTCGAACTGCCCGACGACGCCATCCTCGCCGAGGAGACGCCGACCCTCGACGGCGGCAACGTGCGTCGGATCCTCGCCGGCGGCCCGCCCGCCGCCACGGCAACGCAGCTTGAGGCCCAACTGCAAGACGGCTACCTCTGGCTGATCACCCACGGCCGGTCGACCCTCGGGTCTGCCGAGGAGGCGGCACGATGAGCGGTCGACTCCGGCGCCTCGCGGCGCAATTCGAACTATTCCGGCTCGCCGGACTGGCCATCGCCGGTCACTGGGTCTGGCTGCTCATCTTCCTCCCGTTGCTTTGGCTCGCCGCCCGGGCGCTCGAGACCCTGATCAACCCCACGGGTGGTTTCCTCCCCGTCAACGTCCAGGTCGGCCTGATGGGCATCCCCATGGCGGTTCTCGCCGTCATCCTGGGACTGCGCATCATCGCCGGGGAAATGGACGGCAGAAGCCTCGAGATCGCCTACACAGTCCCCGGCGGCTGCCAGCGTGTCTGGTGGGCGAAGCTCGCTGCGTCCGCTCTCATCTTGATTGTCGCGGAGGCGCTCCTCGCCTTGGTGGTGTACTTCCTGTTCATAGAAGATTTCCCCTTTGTCGCCCTCTACGGAGCCCTGCAAGGCGCGGTCTTCTACCTGGCCCTGTCCATGGCTTTCGCCGCCCTGTTCCGCAGCGAAGTCGCCGGCGCCATGGCCACCGCCGCCGTGCTGGTCTTCGACCTCCTGATCCTCGGCCAAAACGGCGTGCGCGCATCGCCCTTCTGGAACCCGCTGGCCGTGCCGACCCAGGATCCGGAGGCGATCCTCGCCATGGCGGTCCAAAACCGCATCGGCATTCCCATCCTGATCGCGCTGATCATCGGCCTCGCATTCATGCGCGCGAACCGGCGCGAGCGGATGCTGGGCGGCTGACGGGGCCGGCCCGTGTCGCCGCATAGACGCGGCGATGGACACGCCAATGAACGACGATCTACCGCTGGGGCGCCGCGTACCCTATTCCGGTAGCTACGATCCGTCCGTACTCCGCACGAGCAAGCGATGCACGGCCCGTCAGGAAATCGGCATGGGTGACCCCCTGCCGTTCCTTGGCGAGGACGTCTGGAACTGCTACGAACTCTCCTGGCTCGCGCCTTCCGGCCTGCCGCGCGTTGGCGTCCTGACGCTCCGCGTCCCCGTAGACTCGCCACGGACCGTCGAGAGCAAGTCGCTGAAGCTCTACCTCGGCGGATTCAGCGCATCGAAGTTCGAGGACTCCGCAGCCGTACGTTCCACAGTCGAGGACGACTTGTCGCGGGAGACGGGTTCGGCGGTGGGGGCAATCGTAAGCGACCTGGACGACATCCAACGGCTCCGGGATTTCGCGAATTTCTGTCTGGACCATCTGGCGGTCTCAGTGGACCGTTACGAGCGATCGCCGGATCTCCTTGCCGCCACCGGAGAAACCGGGCGGGATGCCGTTCCCCCGCATCTGTTTCGCAGCATCTGCCCAATCACCGGCCATCCGGGCTGGGGTTCGGTCGCCATCGCCGATCGAGGTCGCCTGCTCGACCGCGCTTCCGTGCTCCGCTACCTCGTGTCCTATCGGGGCACGGCGGATTTCCACGAAGTGGCCACCGAGCGAATCTTCGCCGATCTGCACCGCGCGACCGACGCCACGGAACTGACCGTGGACGCACGGTTCCTGCGCCGGGGCGGGATCGACATCAACCCGTACCGGTCGACAGCGCGGTCCCGAGCGCCGATGGTTCGATTGCCCAGGCAGTAGACCGGCAGGAGAGCCCGGCGAGCGGCGAGAGTTCCGGCGTCTGTCAATCCGCAGCCAAACCCATTAGCATCGCCGCCCGAAGTTGACGAGTCGATGGTGGCCGTATCGGCCCCCTCGCGGCGAACCGTTGTCAACCCCGTCAGGCCCGGAAGGGAGCAGCGGTCGCAGCGGATTCGGGTGCCGGGGTGTGGCTGGTACGCCACCTCCATCGACCTCCCGGAGAGGTGTCCGAGCGGCCGAAGGAGCACGCCTGGAAAGTGTGTATGGGTTGATAGCCCATCGAGGGTTCGAATCCCTCCCTCTCCGCCACAGATTCCCAAATATTCCTTTTCATACAATGATTTATGTAACATTATCGCCTATGGTTATCACTTTAAGTATCACTAAATCACTGGCTACTTGGGACACTCTTTGATACGTGGCGATGGCGCGCGACGCGAGGGGCACAAGCGGCTGGCAGCGGCGTTTCCAAGCACGGAAGATCATGCGCCGGAGGCCGCAAGACCGGCTTGTAGGGCTCGCTACGAACACTGGTGTAGCGGCAAGACGGCAGTTCAGACTTGCCGGGAAGGTCTGCGGCGTCCACAATCGGGGTTGGATTTGGGATCGTGGCCGGGTCAGATGGCATCAGTACTGC
>JAPOYW010000703.1:1513-14438 GCA_026706425.1 Gammaproteobacteria bacterium | reverse complement strand
GATGACGCGGAGATTGGGGATACCCGCGCGTTTCTCGCCAACCGGGCTGCGTCGATCTACAGCGGAAGCAACGAGATCCAACGCAACATCATCGCCAAGCGGGTACTTGGACTGCCCGATTGACGCCCACCTCCTGGAGAAGATCGGCTGCCTCGACGACCGCCGTTGCGACGGTGTGGGTCGCGGGCTGTGCTGACGTGACGTCACCCCCGCCCGAGCCCCCGGTCGCGGAGCAGCGGCCGCACTCGTATACCGTGCATGGCATCACGGTGGAAGACCCCTACCACTGGCTGAAGGATCAGAGCTACCCGAAGGTGGACGACCCGGACGTGCTCGCCTATCTCGAAGCCGAGAACGACTACTTCGACACAGTGATGGCACCGCACAAGGAACTCACGGATGCGATCTTCGCCGAGATCAAGGCGCGCCAGAAACCCGACGACGCCAACGTCCCCGTGAAGGACGGGGGCTACTTCTACCAGTGGCGCTTCGAGGCGGAGGGGCAATACCGAATCTGGTCCCGCTGGCCGGCGACCGGTCAGGGGGCCGACAAGGGTCCCACGGCTGAGGCCGCGGTGATACTGGACGAACCCGCGCTCGCCGAGGGGGCGGACTACTTTCGACTCGGTGCGCTCTCGGTCTCCAACGACGGACGGCTGATGGCGTACAGCACCGATATGACGGGCGCAGAACGATTCACGCTACGCGTCAAGGCGCTTGATACCGGCGAACTGCTCGGCGAGGTCATCGAGAACACATCCGGCAATCCGGTTTGGAGCGCCGACGATGGGTCATTCTTCTACACCGTCGTCGACGACAACTGGCGTCCGTACCAGGTCCGCCGTCATGTGCTCGGCAGGTCCGTGGAAGACGATACGATCATCTACGAGGAGCAAGATCCGGGCTTTTTCGTCGCCGTGTCGTCGACGTCTTCCGATCGATACGTGGTCATATCGTCGGGAGACCACGTGACGGCCGAGGTCTATCTCGTTCCCGCCGATGCGCCGGCAAGCGATCCACGCCTGGTGGCTGCCCGGCGGGAAGATCACGACTACACCCTCGACCACCAGGGAGACCGATTCGTCATCCGCACCAACGACACCCACAAGAACAACCGTCTGGTCACGGCACCAGACGACGACCCTTCCGAGGCCGCGTGGGAGACGCTACTTGCCGGTTCCGACGAACGCTACATCACCGGCTTTCAGGCGTTCGCCGACTTTCTGGCCGTGGAGGAGCGGATCGACGGTCTCGACCAGATCCGCCTCATCGACCGCTCGGGCGAAAGTACACACATCCAGTTTCCCGAAACGGCATATCGCGTCGGCATCGGCGCCAACGAGGAGTTCGATAGCGGCACGCTGCGCCTGGGCTACGAGTCCATGGTGACGCCCGACACCGTTTTCGACTACGACTTGGATGCGGCGGAACTTCGCACGAGGAAGGTCCAGGAGATTCCGAGCGGCTACGACGCTTCGGCGTACGCCACTGAACGCATTATGGCGCCGGCTCGGGACGGCGTGCGGGTGCCGGTGTCTATCGTCTACCGCAAGGACACGCCGACGGACGGCAGCGCCCCGCTGTACTTATACGGTTATGGTGCCTACGGCTACGGCATGTCGCCGTCCTTCTCGACGACACGCCTGTCCTTGTTGGACCGAGGCTTCATCTACGCCATCGCCCATATCCGTGGCGGCGACGAACTCGGCTACCACTGGTACGAAGCCGGCAAACTCGACCAGCGCACCAACACCTTCAACGACTTCGTGGACGTTGCCCGCCACCTCATTGCCCACGGTTTCACGCAGGAGGGCCGCATCGCCATCGCGGGTGGCAGTGCCGGTGGCGAGTTGATGGGCGCGGCGGTCAACCAGGCGCCGGAACTCTGGGGTGCGGTGGCCGCCCACGTCCCGTTCGTCGACGTGGTCAACAGTATGCTCGACACCTCATTGCCGCTCACCCCGATCGAGTGGCCGGAGTGGGGCAATCCCATCGAGGACAAGGCCGCCTTCGAGTACATGTATTCCTATTCGCCCTACGACCAGCTCAAGTCGGGCCACTACCCACCGATTCTGGTAACGGCAGGACTCAACGACCCGCGGGTGACGTACTGGGAACCGGCAAAGTACGTCGCGAAGCTCAGGACGTTGAAGGAGGACGACAACCCGCTTGTCCTGAAGACCAACATGGGTGCCGGCCATGGCGGAAAGTCCGGTCGATACGACTCGCTCTACGAAGTGGCAGAGGAGTACACGTTCATGCTCTGGTCGCTGGCCGACGGCCCGTAGGGGCCGCCCTTGTGGCGGCCCGTGTCGATTGAACGACGTGCTTGGCGCAGGCAGCCGTCACGCCAGGGCCATTGATTCACGCCGGAGCTTTGGTCATGATTGCGCGCTGATTTTGTGCCTGCCGGCTATTCGAGGAGAGCGAGGTGCTGGCAACGCTCGACAGCTATGACCGCGTGCCGCGCATCCTGCGGCTCAATCTATCGGGCCAACCCGTGGACTGGGCGACGTGGCAGGAAGCCGTTTGCCTCTATGCGCGCAACCTCGTGGTCTGGAAGCGCGGCGAGTCGATTCTGCGCCTGCGGGGCGGTCGCTCGCGGTTCGACGGCAGTCGGACGACGATGGATGTGCACAGCATCATCGCCTGCGGTGGGCGTATCGCCCGGCACGGTCGCAGCGTTCCGCCGCTGACCAACCACGCGCTGTTCGGCCGCGACCGCAACCTGTGTCTCTACTGCGGCGGCGTATTCCCGGACGCCTTGCTGACCCGGGACCACGTGGTTCCGAAGTCGCGCGGCGGCACGGATGCCTGGGACAACGTGGTAGCCGCCTGCAAGCGCTGCAACCACCGCAAGGGAAACCGCCTCGCGCACGAGTGCGGCATGGAACTTCTGGCGCTCCCCTACGTGCCGAACATCGCCGAGTACCTGGCGTTGATCAACTCGGGAAGGATCCTCGGCGACCAGATGGACTTTCTCGCCAGCCAGTTCGGGCGCGCCAGCAAGGAACGCGAAAGCCTGCTCATGTAGGGGTGGCCCGTGCGGGAGCCCAGCGCGTCGTTTGGTCCGTTAGACTCGGGACGCCACGAGGGTGCCCCTACGACCGTTTCCGGGCCGCTTCCCCCAGCAATTGCGCGACGCACGCCGTCACGTTCTTGCCGGTGGCGATGTCCAGGAACTCGTTCGGTCCGTGGGCGTTGGAATTGGGGCCCAACACGCCGGTGACGGCGAACTGCACGTTCGGATAGCGTTCGCCCAGCATCTTCATGAAGGGGATGGTGCCACCGCAACCCATGGTCTTAAGCGGTGCCCCAAAGTGATCTCGAGATGCCCCGTCGAGGGCGGTGATCAGCCACGGGGCTTGATCGGGTGCCCGCCAACCGGTCTGCGGATGTTCGAGGTCGAAGGACACTTGGGCACCATGCGGTGGATCGGCCTCCAGGAGAGCCTTGACCCCTTCGCCGGCAGCTTCGGCATCGAGGGTGGGGGGCAACCGGAACACGAGCTTGGCAGCGGTCGACGGGCGCAGCGTGTTTCCGGCGTCCGCCAGCGCCGGGGCTCCTCCTAGGCCGACAACGGCAAGGCTCGATCGCCAGGTATTGGCAAGGATGAGGTCGGCGGTCGATGCATCGCCCGGGTGTGTCCCGCCTGCCCAGGGAAAGCGCTCGAGGGCGAGATTCCCTAAGGTCGCCGCGACGTCCGCGGCCTGTTGACGTGCCCAATCCGGAATCGGCACCGCGAGCGCGTCCACGAGTTCACCCGTCACCGCGTTCTCGACCCGCTCGACGAGGTGGCGGAGCAGGCGGAAGCTCGACGGGACGATGCCGCCCGCGGCCCCCGAATGCACGCCTTCGGTGAGCACTTGGACGTTGAGCGTTCCCGGTAGCATGCCGCGCAGCGAGGTGGTCAGCCAAAGCTGGTCGTAGTTGCCGCACTCGGCATCGAGGCAGACCACTAGGTCGGGCGTGCCGATCTCGTCCGCCAGGGCGTCCATGTAGAAAGGCAGGTCGTAGCTGCCGCTCTCCTCGCAGCCTTCGATGAGTACGACGCAGCGTGGATGGGGTACGCCTTGGTCCTGCAGCGCGGCAATGGCGGCGAGGGATCCGAACACGGCGTAGCCGTCGTCGGCACCGCCCCGGCCGTAGAGCCGACCGTCGCGGATCACGGGTTTCCACGGTGCCAGGCCTTCGGCCCAGCCTTCGAATTCCGGCTGCTTGTCGTAGTGGCCGTAGAGCAGCACGTTGCCGGGTGCGCTGCCGGCGATTTCGCACAGCAGAACCGGGGTCCGGTCGGGCAAGGCGACGATGCGGTGTTCGAGCCCGCGAACTCCATAGGTCGAGACCCAACGCTCGAGGTGTTCCACGGCATCCTGCATGTAGCCGAGTTCGGCCCAGTCCGGCTCGAACTGGGGCGACTTGTTGGGAATCCGGATGTACTCCTCGAGGGTGGGGACGACGCTGTCGTCCCACACCTCGGCGACGTAGCGGCTTATTCGCTCCGAGTCCATTTAGGTCCGCCTCCAGCGCGTACCGTCCCGTCCATCTTCGAGCTGGATCCCGGCGGCGGCGAGTTCATCGCGAATAGCGTCCGCGCGGGCGAAATCCCGAGCGTCGCGAGCGGCGTTGCGTGCCTCGATGAGCGCCTCGATGGCGCGTGGCTCGATCGCGTCTGGGGCCTCGGCGACACCTTGGAAGTACTCCTCGGCGGGCTTGGTCAGAATGCCGAGCAGCCAACCGCCGGCGAGCAGCTTGGCCCGTGACCTGCGCGCGGCCTCGGGGTCGTCCGCGCGACGGACATCGGCCGCGAGGGCGTGCATGGCTGCCAGCGCTTGCGGCGTGTTCAGATCGTTGCACAACGCATCCAAGACGCCCGAAGGAAACGCTTCGATGGGGGCGTCGGCGTAGCTGGCCGCGGTCTCGGTGCTGCCGTCGTCGGTGTCGCGCAGCGCTTGGTAGAGGGTTTCGAGGCTGCTCCGCGCCTGGGCGAGACTCTCGTTCCACATGAGCCGCGCCCGGTAGTGGCCGGACAGCAGGGCGTAGCGCAGCACTTCGCCGTCGTGTCGACTAAGAAGCTCTCGGATGGTGACGATGTTGCCGGCGCTCTTCGACATCTTGCCGGAACCCATCGTCAACATGCCGTTGTGCAGCCAGTAGCGAACGCTCGGGGTGCCGCGGTTGACGCAACGGCTTTGCGCCAGTTCGTTCTCGTGGTGGGGGAAGGTCAGGTCGCTGCCCCCACCGTGGATGTCGATCACGGGTCCTAAGTGTTTGCGGATCATGGCGGAGCACTCGATGTGCCAACCCGGCCGGCCACGACCCCAAGGGCTTTCCCAGCCCGGGAGTTCCGGCGTCGACGGCTTCCACAACACGAAGTCCTTCGGATCCTTCTTGTAGGGCGCGACCTCGACGCGGGCGCCGTCCAGCATGTCCTCAAGGCTCCGCTTGGCTAGCGAGCCGTAGTCCGGGTCCGAGGGAACGTGGAACAGCACGTGACCCTCGGCTTCGTAGGCATGGCCACCGTCGATCAGGGTCTCGATCATGTCGATGATCTCGGCGATGTGGCCGGTGGCGCGGGGCTCCACGTCGGGCGGAACAACCCCCAGTGCGGCGATGTCGTCCTGGTATTCCCCGGCATAGCGTTCCGCGAGTTCGCTGATCGGGCGACCCGTGGCGAGGCCGGCGGCGTTGATCTTGTCGTCGACGTCGGTGATGTTGCGCACGAACGTGACCGTCGGGTACTCGAGGCGGAGCAGCCGCACGAGCACGTCGAAGGCCACCGCCGGCACGGCGTTGCCGATGTGCGCGAAGTCGTAGACCGTCGGACCGCAGAGGTAGATGCTTACTTCGCCGGGAACGAGCGGTTCGAACCGTTCCCGCTTGCCGGACGAGGTGTTGTGAAGGGTGATGTCCATGGTGCCGCTACCTGATTGCCGATTCCGTCGAGGGCGGGCGGGGAGATGCCCCGCGCCGATGCATCAACAGCGGCGACAACAGGAACGGGGCATTGGGCGGTCGGTCTCCATGGCGGCGGCGATTATACGCCGATGGCACCCTGACGAGATTGGCTATTTCCTCGGTTCGGGGCCGGACGCGGGTGCTACCATGCATCGCACCCAACGCGACCATCAGGAGCATTCGATGACAACGCCAGCAGCAACAGGAAAGAAGTACATGGAAGATCTCGATCCCGTCGAGTTCATGGCCGTGCTGGACGAGGGCGGGCGCAAGTTCAACGAGGAATGCGACCGACTGGGCATTTCGCGCGTGATCGAGATCGACGGGAAGCCGGTGCTCTACCACCCGGATGGGACGCACACGCCGTTGCCAACGGATCGTGCTGGGATGGATGCACTCTTCAAGAAGTACAAGGTGTTCTCGGATGAGCAGCAGTGCGTGTAGCCGACCCTGCTTCACCATCTTCGGGGGACCCAACGGTTCGGGCAAGTCCACGGCCTATGACCGGTTTCTGCAGGCAGGATTCGACTCGGGCGAATACCTAAACCCGGATGAGATCGCCAAGTCCTTGAACGCAGGTTCTGCGGCCGGGACAGCCGTAGACTTGCGCACCGGCAGGGAGGTGGTCTTGCGTACCCGGTCGTTGATCGCCGAAGGCCGCTCGTTGGTCCGCGAATCCACCTTGACCAGCCGGGAGATCGTCCGCAGTGCGGAACGCGCCAAGGCGGCCGGCTACCGACTCGTCATGGTCTTCGTGGCCGTGTCTTCCTCGTGCATGACCCAGGGTCGAGTCGCCATCCGCGTCGCGAGGGGAGGCCACGACATCCCCGTCGAAGCCCAGGAACGACGCTTTCCCCGTTCGTTCGAAAACGCACCAAGGGTCGCACGGCTTGTCGACGCCGCATACGTCCTCGACAACGCTGGACTCTGGCACAAACTGGCGGCAGCGGTCAGCGGCGGAACGATCACCTTCCTCGACCCGCACGAGGCGGGATGGGTCGAGCAGGCGACGATGGGCTTGCCAAGGGCGACAACTCTCAAGTCACGGGATGAGGCCTTGGCCGATTTGCGCCACACGGAGGGGCTGTCGGAGGAGCTTCAAGTCCGCGAACAACGATCGGGCTACGTGGCGGCGTAGTTCGAACAGCCCGTTCGGCTATGCGGGCACCGCCTTCGCGAGTTCGTCGGCGCGGTAGCTGGAACGCACCAGGGGGCCGGCGGCGACTTCCCGGAAACCGGCGTCCAGACCCCATAGCCGGTATTCGTCGAACTCGTCCGGGTGGACCCAGCGCGCCACCCGGAGATGGTTCCGGGTCGGCTGCAGGTACTGGCCGAGGGTCAGTAGGTCGACGCCGTGCCGGCGCAGGTCGGTCATCGCCTCGCGGATTTCCGCGTCGGTTTCTCCCAAGCCCAGCATCAGGCTGCTCTTGGTGACCACGCCCCGCGATGCCGCGTGGGCCAGCACATCGAGGGTCTGCTTGTAGCCCGCGCGCGGATCGCGGGCCACATGGGTTAACCGCCGCACGGTCTCCAGGTTCTGGGCGAACACGTCGACGCCCGAGTCCACGACCACGTCCACCGCAGTCGTGTCTCCCTGGAAATCGGGCGTGAGCGCTTCGACGGTGGTCCCAGGGCATCGTGCCTTGATCGCCCGGACGCAGGCGGCGTAGTGGCCGGCACCGCCGTCGGGCAGGTCGTCGCGATCCACGGACGTCAGGACGACGTACTTGAGTCCCATCAGTGCCACCGACTCGGCCGCGTTGTGCGGCTCTTCGTCATCCAGCCAGCCCCTGGGATTACCGGTGTCGACGGCACAGAAGCGGCACGCCCGGGTGCACACGTCTCCCATCAGCATTAACGTCGCGGTACCGGCGTTCCAGCACTCGCCGATGTTGGGACAATGGGATTCCTCGCACACCGTCGCGAGGCGATGTTCGCGCACGGTGCGCAGCACGTTCGCGTACTCGCCGTTGCCACCGATGCGAACCCGCAGCCAAGGCGGCTTGCGCAACGGCGCCTCGGCAGAGTCGAGGTTGACGACCTTGATCCCGTCCTTGATGGCGCTGAACCCGTGCGCCGTTTGGTACTTGGTGCCGCTCTCACGCATGGCGCTATCTTACGCTCCCGGCGACTGTCCTTACGTCATGGTCGTATGACCCCGGGAGGGCCGGCGTGTTCAGAACGCGGCGTTGTTCGGCACCCGTGGAAACGGAATGGCGTCGCGGATGTTCTCCATGCCCGTGACGTAGAGGACCAGGCGTTCCAGGCCAAGGCCGAATCCGGCGTGGGGCACCGAGCCGTAGCGGCGGAGATCCCGGTACCACCACAGTTCCTCCTTGACGGTGTCCGTCATGCGCGAATCCAGCACGTCGAGTCGCTCCTCCCGCTGGCTGCCGCCGATGATCTCGCCGACGCCCGGCACCAGCACGTCCATGGCTGCGACGGTCGTGCCGTCGTCGTTCAAGCGCATGTAGAACGCCTTGATGTCCTTGGGGTAGTTGACGACGACCACCGGACCGCCGGCGTGCTCTTCGGTGAGATAGCGCTCGTGCTCGGACTGCAGGTCGCGGCCCCACTCGACGGGGAACTCAAAGGTTTTGGCGGATGCCTTGAGGATTTCCACGGCTTCCGCGTAGTCGAGCCGTAGGAAGGTGGACTCGATGACGTTTTGCAGCCGCTCGATGACGGACTTGTCGATCCGGTCGCGGAAGAACGCCATGTCGTCGGGATGGCGGCGCAGCACCTCGGCGAAAATGCTCTTCAGGAAGTCCTCGGCGAAGTCGGCAAGGTCGTGGAGGTCCGCGAAGGCGATCTCCGGTTCGATCATCCAGAACTCGGCGAGGTGGCGGCTGGTGTTGGAGTTCTCGGCGCGAAACGTGGGACCGAAGGTGTAGACCTTGCTCATGGAAAGACAGTAGGGCTCGACGTTGAGTTGGCCGGACACGGTCAGGAACGTGTCTCGCCCGAAGAAGCTCGACGGGGGCGGAGTGGTCACCTGGAACAGTTCGCCCGCGCCCTCGCAGTCGCTGGCGGTGATGATCGGCGTATTCACCCAGACGAAGCCGTTGTCGTCGAAGTAGCGGTGCACGGCCTGGGCGACTGTGTTGCGCACCCGGGAGATGGCCCCGAACGTATTGGTGCGCGGTCGCAGGTGCGCCACCGTGCGCAGGTATTCGAAGGTGTGGCGCTTCTTGGCGATGGGGTAAGTTTCGGGATCGTCGACCCGGCCGATGATGTTCACGGCGCTCGCTTGGACCTCCCGGTCCTGCCCCTTTCCCGGGGATTCGGCGACGGTGCCGGTGATTTCCAATGCGCAGCCGGCACCGAGTTCGACGATGTCGTCGTAGTTGTCGAGAGCCTGGTCCGCTACGACTTGGAGGTCGGCGAAGCACGAGCCGTCGTTGATGGCGATGAACGAAAAGCCGCCGCGCGAAGTGCGACGGGACTTCACCCACCCGCTGACGGTGACTTCGGTCCCCGGATCATCGCCGAGGACGGCCTTGACGGGGCAACGGTTCATGCGCCGTAATGTAAACCATCGGCAGCCCAATGACGCCGCCGCCTAGTTGCTGTTCGTAGCCTGGTGGCCGTCGAAGTCCACCTTCACGCGGAAGGGCGAATGGCGTTCCTCGATGTAGGTGATGTCCTCCCGTACGTACTGTCGTTCGTCGGCGAGGTAGCGTTGGACGGCCGTGCGCAGCCGGGGATCGCTGATCCAGTGTGCCGAATAGGTGGGTTTCGGCATGTAGCCCCGGGCGAGCTTGTGACCGCCCTGCGCACCCGCTTCCACCCGTTTGAGACCCCGCTCGATGGCGAAATCGATGGCCTGGTAGTAGCAGGTTTCGAAGTGCAGAAACCGGTGATCCTCGATTGAGCCCCAGTTGCGTCCGTAGAGCGTCTCGCCGCCGATGAAGTTGATGGCGCCGGCGATGTAGCGGCCGGCGCGCTTGCACATCACGAGGAGGACTTGCTCGCCCATGCTCTCGCCGACCCGGCTGAAGAACTCGCGGGTGAGATACGCCGTGCCCCACTTGCGTCCACCCGTGTCGACGTAGAAGCCGTAGAAGGCATCCCACTGCGCTTCGCTGATGTCCCCGGTCAGCCACTCGATCTCGATGCCGTCTGCCAAGGCATCGCGTCGCTCCCGGCGGATGTTCTTGCGTTTCTTGTACGACAGCGCGGTGGTGAAGTCGTCGAACGAGGCGTAGCCGTCGTTCTCCCAATGGAATTGGGTATCGATGCGCTGCAGGCAGCCGAGTTCGCCTGCCCGTCGCCACTGTACTTCGGGCATGAACGTGAAGTGGACCGAACTCACCTCGAGTTGGCGGGCGACCTGGACCGTCGCGCCGAGCAGCATGTTCTCCACTTGTGCCGGGTCGTCCGTGTCCTCCGCCACCAGGAGGCGCCGGCCGGTGGCCGGGGTGAACGGGACACTCACCTGCAGCTTGGGGTAGTAGCGGCCGCCGGCCTGGTAGAAGGCGTGCGCCCAGCCGGAGTCGAAGACGTACTCGCCGTGGGAGTGGGATTTCAAGTACATCGGCACCGCGCCGATCGCATCGTTCAGGCCATGGTCCCGATCCGAGAGCACGACGTGGAACGGTTGCCAGCCGGTCTTCGCCGAGACGCTGCCGCTTTGTTCCAATGCGCTCAGAAACCGGTGATCTAGGAACGGGTTGTATTCACTGCCGGCCGGGTTCGCGCAACGGTTCCACGCCGCTGGATCGATGGCGTCGATGTCGTTCAGGATCCTTGCGGCTCGTTCGGGCAAGTGGCGTCGCGCGTCAAGTCGTCGCTGACATTGTACCGACCGCTGTCCGCAACGGCGGCGCGTCGTTCATGTATGGACGTCGATGGTAAGCACGTGATCGCTTAGCAGCAGACGAGCCGCGTCGAGCAGGGGTGGGAGGACGCGATCCGTCGGCAGGTTGTGCCTGGCGGCGATGTTGTTCGCCATCTCGCTGACGGTCTGCGTGCCCTGGCTCTCGATGCCTTGGACGAGATACGCAACCAACGGGCTCACGGGCAGATCGACGCGCTTGCTGCCCCGGATCACCTGGCCGCGTTCGAACCGCCCGTCGCCAAGCACCGCTGACGGGACGAGGGTGAGCCCGGGCGCAAGTCTTGGACGCGAGTTCGCAATGTCTTCCGCAACGGGGGCAGGCTTCAACGTGTCGAGCGCCGTTTCGATCTCGCTGGGCAACGAAGCCCGGCTCAGCACGGATCGTTCGTAGCCGGCGGCGGCCTGTCCGGACACGGCTCGGATGAAGGCTTCCCTGGGCGGGCGTTGCTCGCCGGTAATGCGCCGTGCTTCCCAGAAATAGGACTCGACGCTCTGGTTCCCCGCGTAGAAGAGCCGCGCGAGTTCGTGGAAGTGCTCGTACTGGGTCCGGTAGAGACGCTCGAAGGCGACTGCGGCGTCCGGGGCAAGTTCCGCGTCGGCCAATGCGGTCGCGACGTAGGCGGCACCCATATGGGCGGCGGTCACGGCCAGGTGGACGCCCGTGGAAAACAGGGGGTCCACGAAGCAAGCCGCATCGCCGAGGAGGATCCATCCGGGCCCGGTCATGGACGAGGCCGTGTACGACCAATCCCGGACGGCGGTGGGCGCGGATTCGCGCACGCCTCCTTCGACCAGGGTGGCCGTTCGCGGCGCCGCGGCGATTTGATCGTCGAGGAATCTGCTTAGCCCCGCACGCCGGATCGCCTTCGCACCGACATCGCGGTCCACCACGGCCCCGATGCTGGACACGCCGTTGGCCAGGGGAATCTTCCAGAGCCAACCGTTGGCGTAGGACTCGATGAAGATGTTGCCGTCGTCGGGCGGATCCAGGTGGGTACAGTCCCGGAAGTAGCCGTATACGGCAAGGTTGCGGAACGCCGGATCCCATACCCTCAACGAGCGTTGCCGGGCGAGCAGCGAAGACTGGCCCGTTGCATCGACGACCATCGTTGCGCCGATGCGTTCTCCGTCCGCGAGTTCGATGCCCCGCGCACGGGTGCCGTCGAACAGCACGCGGGCGACGGCGGTTCCTTCGCGGACATCGACGCCGCAATCGCGACTGTGATCGAGGAGTATCTGGTCGAAGCGAGGTCGCCAGACCTGGTAGGCATGCGGGAAGCGCTTGTTGGTTTCTTCGAAGTACCAACTCCAGGGTTCGGATTCCCGTCCCCAGCACATGGTCGCGCCCCATTTTTTCTTGAACCCTTCGCCTTCGATGGCGTCCAATACACCAATGCCGTCCAGGACGGCCAAAGTCGCCGGCAGCAGGGACTCGCCGATATGCAATCTCGGAAAGTGCTCGCGCTCGAAGAGCCGGACCTTGACACCGGCGCGGGCGAGCAGCGTGGCCGCCGTGCTCCCGGCAGGACCCCCGCCGATCACGACGACGTCCGCGTTTTCGCGCGCGTTGGCTTGCCGAACGGGCATCCGCAACACTCTAGCAGTCCGCCGGCGCTGCGGGCCGTGACACCTGGGAAATTCGCCGATCCGGATTGGACGGCCGAGGGCGCGCCGCGTGCGCGGGTATCCCTTGATCGACTGCGTACGCTCTGGTTCAACACCGGCACTCTGTGCAATCTGCAGTGCAGTCACTGCTACATCGAATCGAGCCCGCGCAATGACCGGCTGGGGTACTTGAACCGCCTCGAGGTGAGGCGGTACTTGGAGGAGATTTCGGCTCTTGGGCTCGACACCGAAGAGATCGGCTTCACTGGCGGCGAGCCGTTCATGAATCCCGACCTGCCAGCCATGCTCGCGGACAGTCTAGCCAGGGGCTACCGGGTACTCGTGCTGACCAACGCGATGCGCCCGATGATGAAATGCGCCCCCGAGCTTCTCGCCCTGCGGGACTGGTACGGATCACGGCTGACCCTGCGCGTCTCCATCGATCACTACCGGCCGGCACTCCACGAGGAGGAACGCGGGCCACGCACATGGACGCCGACGCTCAAGGGACTCAAGTGGCTC
>JAPOYW010000703.1:0-1486 GCA_026706425.1 Gammaproteobacteria bacterium | reverse complement strand
GACAACGGCTTCGCGGTCGCCGTCGCCGGACGCCGTCGCTGGGGTGATGAAGAGGACTCGCTTCGCGCCGGGTTTGAACGGTTGTTCCAGGCCGAGGGCATCCACATCGACACGTCGTCGCCCACCGACCTCGTGCTGTTTCCGGAAATGGACCTCAACGTGGACACGCCCGAGATCACCACCGAATGTTGGGACGTTCTCGGCGTGCGTCCCGGAGAGATGATGTGCGCTTCCTCGCGCATGGTGCTCAAACGCCGGGGTGCCGAATCGCCGGTAGTCGCAAGCTGCACGCTGCTGCCCTACGACCCGGCGTTCAGTCTCGGCGAACGACTCGACGACAGCCTAGGCGACGTCGCCCTCAATCACCCGCATTGCTCGCGGTTCTGTGTGCTCGGCGGGGGGCGTTGTTCAGCGTAGGGCGTGGCACAGACAGGAACCGGCGGTTGAGTACGGCGGACCTCAGCCACGCAGGGCGAGGTGGGCCATCAAGCCTAGGACTGCAATCGTCAGGGGAACGATCGCGACGTACAGGCCCTTGAGGTACCCTCTGATCTCGGCCATGCCCGTGCTTAGTCTTTCGGCCGTTTTCTGGAACTCCTTCGTCAGGCTGAGGGTGGTGTCGCGGATCTCCTTCCTGAGGCTTTCGGTCGTATGGTGGAGGCTTTCGTTAGTTTTCTGGAACTCCTTCCTGAGACCGTCTGTGGTGTCTTGGAACTCCTTCCTGAGACCGTCTGTGGTGTTCTTCAACTCAGCACGCAGGGTAGCGGTTGCCTCGTCCTGACGTTTGCATAGTCGGACCTCCATGTCACGCATGTCGGCCCTGACGGCGCTGAAACCCGATCGAGTTTCGTTCTTGAACTCGTTGAGGTCTTGGCGCAGCAGGTCAGTCTTGGCCTCGACACTGGCGAGCCGTTCCTCGACAGTCTTGTTGGGTGCTGAATCGTTCATCTTGGTCGCTGCCGCACCCGTCCGACTCCCTGGACCCTCCGGTGGACCACCTGGCACCTTGGTCCGTGGGGCGGGTCTACGGGTCGCGGTCGCCTCGCCTTTCGATACTTCGCCGTACATCTCGGATCGACTGTCCGCAACGGGCCCTCGACGGTTCCGCAGCCGTTTGTTTGCCGTCAAGCCTAGCGGTGATGCCGGATGGCGTCAAGGGCTGGACGAAAAAAAGTTCTTTATTATTATGGGTTTACAAATCTGTACGAGAGTTCGCAGCGTTGTACGTCACCCCTTGTGCGGTGGCTCGCCCGCCTGAGCCCGACGCGGCGAGCCGCGTCAGCGAGCGATCGAGGCGACGCTAGTCGGCTGCCTCGCCGGCGACATCACCGGAACTCTCGGCCAGCTCATCGGCCACAGTCTCCGTTTCTCCTGCCGGGTCGACCTCGAAAGGCCCCTTGAGATCGAGTTCGTCGGCCATCTCGCGTACCGCCGGGATCACGTCCGAGCCCATCAGCCTCAGGCTCCGCATCTGGTCGTCGTGGCT
>JAPOYW010000308.1 GCA_026706425.1 Gammaproteobacteria bacterium | reverse complement strand
CGCCGGTGATCGCTCGTCCCCACCAGTGGCCTCCGGGCGACGCCAGTTGGAAGGGACTCGATGCGGCGACTCCTGAGCACGAGCGCCCAGGGCCTGCGCAGGACTCGGGGGAGTCCCAGCGTCACGCCCTGAAGTGCGGAAGACGCCCGCGGTTGTGCTTGTCGCGTTGAGACTGCTCCCCTCGGGCTGGCCGAGTTGCCCCGGCCGCGGGCCGGCCGCGTGCGATACTCGGGAGCGATGCGGTTCTTCAACACCGCCGGCCCCATTTTGCGCGAGGCGCACTACCACGTCCCGCCCTTGGATCAAGGCCGTCTCGACGCCGACGAAGTGCCGTTGTTCATCCGGCAACGCACGTAGTTCGCCCTGCATGCGCCGCACCAGACCGGCAAGACGTCCGCGCTTCTGCAGTTGCGCCACCAGCTGAACGCCGCCGGCGAGGGCCGCTGCGTCAACGTCAAGGCCGGTCAGCGGTGGAGGTAGACGTGGCGGCGGGATGCGGGCCACCCCTCAGAGCGCTGGCCTCCGGAACGCGCCACGCGAGCGACGACGACCGGCTGGCCCCCACCTAGTCTGGCATCCTCGAGCGCGCCGGTCCCCAAGAGGCGCTGGGGGAGACGCTCTCGCGCTGGGCCGAGACGGAAGCGAAGCCGAGCGTGCTCGCTGATCGACGATGTCGACGAGCTCATCGGCTATACCTTCTCGCGATGATCCGGCAGCTGCGCGCCGGGTAGGCCGAAGGGGCGACGCGCTCTCCCGCAGAGCGTCGCCTGTGCGGTGCGCGGGTTCCCGCATCCCCTCCGGTCGACAACCGAGCGATTGTCGCGGGCGAGACAGCCGTGCGCAATTTCCGCCGCTCTTTCAACGGTGTCCACTTCGCACTGCGCAACCTGCACCCGGACGAGGCTGCGAGAGATTCGTGAGAACAGACCACGCCCCCGTGTCACGAGTTCGCGCCGATCCTGCACAAGTGCGGCCGGTCTAGCTCTAGCCGGAAACCGCGTCAACGCGGCTGTGGTAGAGTTTCCCGTGTCTCGGGCCTCGACCAATGGTCCTAGAACTGCTAGGCGACAATGAGACAAGGATCGGAATGCGACTCTCACTCCGGAATCTGGGGGGAATGGTTCAGGAGTTCCGACGTCAGAGAAGCCTGACTCAGGCGACGCTTGCCGAAGAGACACCCCCTACCAGTCGAACCGCCGTGGCATTGCTTGAACAGGGTCGGCGAGCACCCGACGCGAGCACGCTGGAACGAATATGCAGCTTTCTTGAGATCCCAAGAGTCTATTGGGCACCATTCTTGGATAAGACCTACAGGCAGATTAGGGACTTCGAACACTGCCTTGGGGAGTTGGTAGGTCAACCGGTATCGCTAGACCGGCTGGACCCCGCCGCCATCGAGACAGCCGAGAAGGAGATCATATCACTTGCCAGTACTGACCGCACAACCGACCAGACTTTTGACACATTTCGGTCACTGCTCATCTATTTCGATGTGCACCCTGTGTCCAGGGCATTCTTCGAACGGTACTTCACTGCCGACAGCTTTCGGACCACTGAGAGGTTCCTCACCTCCGTTCGCCGCTACCAAAAGGACGCTATCCGTCTCTATAGTACCTTCCGCAGTGCGTACCTCGCCCTGGCTACAAGCGACGACATCGATACCCTTCTCGCGCCTCTGCGAGCACGAAACGATGAACCGTATCGGACCCGCACAGAGTGGGATCGCATTGCCGAGATCCCAGAGGAGCGGTTGCCAGACCTTGGGTACATAGCTGCAGAGCTGGTTCGTAAGGAACACGCGGAACGAACGGCCATTCACGGGTTTCTCCGAGACTTGGCATCCCGTATTCGCGAGCATGGTCATAAGGGTCTACAACAGGTGGGGGACAGGAAGCGCCGCGAGATGGACTCCCTCTTGAGAAAGTTCGACCCAGGCTCAACTCACAGCCTTTTCTCTCCTCTGTTTCTGCCGGACCCCGACGAGCTTGAACGGAAGGCAGATCAGATTGGTCCAAAGGGGGAGGGCGACTTGGCCCGCATGGAAGGGACGCAATCGCTAGCGCGGCAGAATCTCGCGCAGTACTTGGCAGCCGACCACCTCGACGTCTACGTTGCGACATCTATGAGGACGGATGCCGATTTCGTATCGGTGAATCGCTTCGTTCAGGCTCTGTTCAGGCATGACGACGTTCGGCCACTCAAGCTTCGCTACTTTAATCCGACGCAATCTTGGATCGGCGATCGGGTTGCCAAAGGCTTGGTTGAGGCTCTTATGCTTCGGCGGTCGCAACTGACGATCTACATGGCGCAAAAGGAGGATACATTCGGGAAGGATTCGGAGGCGTCCGTAGCGCTGGGGCAAGGCAAACCGGTCATAGTGTACGTGCCGAAGCTTGTGATTCCTGAACTGGGGCTGGACACGGAGACTCTCGGTAAGATCAACCGCGAACAACTGAGAGCTCAGATTCTGAGAGAAGCCACTGACGAGGAGGAAGACTTCGACGAGACGATGGACACAGAGGCGCTAGTTGGTCGTCTCCTATCGGTACGCCTTGGGGCTGCTTCGGGTGGCGTTCTGGCAAACGCAGTTCGGCGGCACTGGGCAGATTTCGATCTGTATGGTGAAGCCAAGCGTATCGAGGCGCCCGATGACCGCGCGCAGTACCGACTGTGGCTGGATTCGGTAGTGCGCGGCGACGCCCCTGCGGAGTCCCCCGTGGACCCGCCGGTCGAGGTGCGCGATCATGTAGTTAGCATCCTGGTCGCGACGTCTTTGCGATTCGAACGGAGAGCACGTATCTTTCGTGAGGTGCATCCTTTGGCACTTCAGGTCATTCTGAGCAGCGGTGTTCTGAACGGCATCCTCGTCGCTAGGTCGGTGGACGCGTGCGCGGCGGTGATTCGGGCACTAGTCAAGAACGACCTCGACCTGGAGATGGTCTCGCCGGAGGACGAGGCGGAGTTGAACTACCGTTTGGTCGAACGGACAACAGGTTCCACTATTCGGGTCATATCCAGGCATCAGCTCCTGCGTAATGCGTTCTCCTCTCTTTCGGACTGACTCGCGGCAATGACGGGCGGCCGTTGGCACGGCCAACCGTTGTTCGCCCGACGATGTGGCGTCAGGGGTGCCATCGCCCGGCGTCTGGGCCCGCAGGGGATCGGGTGGAATCGGCGGCGGAGGTCCGTTGGGAGGCGATGTCGCCGCGCACGAGAACGCACCCCGGTAGAACAAGAGATGGATCTGCAGCCTGGCCAGATCGTCCGCGTCCGCTCGCGCAAGTACCTCGTCGAGGGCGTCGTGCCACCACCCCGGCCAGCTGACAGCCCCCTCGTACGCCTCTCCTGCGTAGAGGACGACGCGCTCGGCGAGCCGCTGGAGGTGCTCTGGGACACCGAGGTCGACGCCCGAGTCCTTGACGGCGCGAACTGGCAGGCCATCGCCAGCCGCGGCTTCGACGAGCCACACCTGTTCTCGGCCTATCTGAACACGCTGCGGTGGCACTGCGTGACCTCCACCAACCCGCGGCTCTTCCAGGCCCCCTACCGGGCCGGCATCGAGGTGAAGGCGTTCCAACTGGAGCCGCTCCGCAAGGCGCTGCTCATGCCCCGGGTCAACCTGTTCATCGCCGACTCGGTCGGGCTCGGGAAGACCATCGAGGCGGGGCTGATCCTGCGGGAGATGCTCATGCGCCAGAAGGTCCGGCGTACCGTCATCTGCTGTCCGCCCTCCGTCGTGCGGCAGTGGAAGGACGAGATGGACCAGCGGTTCGGCTTGACGTTCGTGATCTACGACCGCGACTACGTGACCGCCAAGCGGCAGGAACGGGGCTACAGCGTCAACCCGTGGACCACCCACAGCCGCTTCATCGTCTCCCAGGCTCTCATCCGGAACGAGACTTACGCCGGTGCGCTGCGAGACTGGCTCGGGGAGTTTCAGGGGGGCTCCCTGTTCATCCTGGACGAGGCGCACAACGCCGCGCCCGCCAGCGGCACGAGATACGCCATCGACTCGAAGCTGACCCGGGCGGTTCGCGACCTCACCCCTCGCTTCGAGCACAAGCTGTTCCTGTCGGCGACTCCGCACAACGGGCACTCGAACAGCTTCTCGGCGCTCCTGGAGATGCTCGATCCGCAGAAGTTCTGCCGCGGCGTGCCGGTGCATCGTGCCTCGCGTGACGCGGTGATGATTCGCCGGCTCAAGCACGATCTGCGGGAGATCGGCGAGGAGTTTCCCGAGCGGAAGGTGGTCCCCATCGACATCAAGGGCCTGCCCGAGGATGCGCCCGAACTGGTGCTATCGCACCTGGTCCAGCGATATCAACGAGCCCGGGAGGCGCGGCTGCGGGAAGCGACCAAGTCGCGGCGGGCATCGGCCCTGTTGGTGGTGATCTCGCTCCAGAAGCGCCTGCTATCCTCAATCGAAGCGTTCGCACGCACGTTGGATGTTCACCGCCGGGCGATGAAGCGTCAGGTCGAGAGTGCTGGCGCGCCGCCCGCGGCACGGGAAGTCCGCCCGGAGGCCTTGTCCCTGCTCGTATCGCCGCTCGGCTCCGATGACGAGCGGGCGGAGCTGCCGGAGGAGGAGGTCGCTACAGAAGACGACGCCCAGATGGAGGCGGCTACGGCCGCATCCACCGCTCCCGCCGACGAGATGGGGCCCGAGCTCGGGCTGCTCGACGAGATGACCGACATCGCCAACCGCGCCCGGTATGAACCCGACAGCCGGGTCCGGCATCTCGTCGCGTGGGTGAAGACGCACCTCTGCCCGGACCTCGGCGCACCGGACGCACGGTGGAACGATCGCCGCGTGCTCATCTTTACCGAGTACACGGACACGAAGCGGTATCTGGTGCAACAGCTCCAGGCGGCCATCGCCGGTTCCGATCGCGACAGTGAACGGATCATGACCTTCCACGGGGGCATCGGCGAAGAGCGCCGGGAGGCCATCAAGGCCGCCTTCAATGCCGACCCGACCCGTCATCCGCTGCGAATCCTGGTGGCGACCGATGCCGGCCGCGAGGGCATCAACCTTCAGAACCACTGCGCCGATCTATTTCACTTCGACGTGCCGTGGAACCCGAGCCGCATGGAGCAGCGCAACGGTCGCATCGACCGCAAGCTCCAGCGGTCACCGGAGGTCCGCTGCCACTACTTCGTGGTCCACCAGCGGTCGGAGGATAGCGTGCTCGACGTGCTGGTCAAGAAGTCCGAAGTCATCCACGAACAGTTGGGCAGCCTTGCCCCGGTCGTCGCCAAGCGGGTGGACACGATGCTCGCCAGGGGCATTCGCCACGAGCAGGTGGCGGACCTCCGGAACACTCTCGGCGGAATCGAAGGCGAGGTTCAGCGCAGCGCGGAAGGTCGGGTGGTGATGGAGGACCTCGAGGAGGTGCGGGAGCGCAAGGCCACGCTGGCCACCCAGGTGGGGCGTCTGGAAAAGATGCTGAAGGACTCCCGTGACTGGATCGGGCTGGACGACCGCCACTTCCGCGATGCCCTGTCCGCCTCGCTCGAGATCCTGGAGGCGGGGTCGTTGAAACCGGTCGACGATGCACACGCCGCCCGCGATCCGTCGACCGCCCGCTGGGTCATCCCACACCTGCACGAGCGCACGGGCGCCGACCATACCTGGGCGCATACCCTCGATGCCCTGCGAACCCCCATTAGGAAGGGGCAGAAACGCTGGGAGTGGCGCAGAGAGGCACCCATCCGGCCGGTGGTGTTCCGCGATCCCGGCACGCTCGACGACGAGGTCGTCCACCTCCACCTCGAGCATCGGGTGGTGCAGCGTCTGCTCGGACGCTTCCTGGCGCAGGGTTTCCTGCACGATGAGCTGACCCGGGCCTGCGTGGTTCGCACCGATGACCCCGTACCCCGAGTGGTGGCGCTCGGCCGATTGTCGCTGCACGGAGACGGCGCGTCCCGGCTGCACGATGAGATCCTTGCCGTGGCCGCCGAGTGGCGCGATCCGGCCTCCCGAGGACGGGGCAAGCTCAGGCCGGTAGGCGAGGGGGCCAAGGCCGAGACCCTGAGGTTGCTCGACGAGGCCCTCGTACAGCCGCCTCTGCGGGAGGTGCCGGACGGCATCCGCCGGAGGCTTCAGGGGCACGGCGCTCAGGACGTGGATGAGCTGCGTCCCCACCTCGAGCGCCGGGCGGAGGTGCTCTCGCGCCAGGCGGCGCGGGCGCTGGAGACCCGAGCGGCAACGGAGGCGCGGGAGATGGCGCGGATCCTGGAGGCCCAGCGAGACCGCATCAAGAAGCGGCACGAGAAAGCGGTCGGAGACACGCGGCAGCTCACCCTCTTCTCCAGACAAGAGGAGCGGCGGCAGTTCGTCGCCGACCAGAAGCACTGGGCGGCCCGCCTTCAGACGCTGGAGGAGGAGATCCGGGACGAACCTGCCCGCATCCGTGCCGGTTACGAGATTCGGGCGACGCGTGTGGAGCCCGTGGGGTTGGTCTACCTGTGGCCGGTATCGAGCTAGAGCAAGCGTGATGGCGAAGTACGACCCCGAGCTGCGTGCGCACAGGGACTGGCTGGGCTTGCTTCAGCCCGTGGGTCTGGTGGTCTCTCCGCCGGCGCTGGTCAAGGCCCAGGCCGTACCGAGCCAGAACGTGGCGGAGCTACAGCAGGAGCTCCTGTTCGTTGTCGAGCGTGCCCCCGGGGCGGCGTCGGTCACGGACGAGCCAGTCCTGACCAACCTGCCGGCCTTCTTCCAGACCGTGCTGGGTTGGTCTCTCGACGATATCGCCGGGGCGTCGGGTGGGCCGCCGCTCCCAGACGGGCTGGAGTCGGTCTTGCCGGACTTCAACGAGACCCTCCGACCGACCTACGTGGCGGTCGACAGCATGGGCGACGGCGGTCCGCTGATGCTCGTCCAAGCGGTCCCACGGGATACCGCGCTCGACGAGACGCCCGACGACGACGGCCGCACGGGGTGGTCCGCGAGTCCCCAGGCCAAGCTGGAGCGCCTCCTTCGCGAGGTGAGGGTTCCGGCCGGGTTGCTCTGCAACGGTGACGCCATGCGTTTGGTCTACGCACCCGGCGGCGAGTCGTCGGGTCACCTGACCTTCCCGGTCGCCGCCATGTGTGAGGTGAGCGGTCGGCCGATCCTCGCGGCCCTGGACATGCTGCTCTCGGAGCACCGCGTGTTCTCGGCCCCGGATGGCCGGCGGCTCGGCGACATCCTGTCCGAGAGCCGAAAGTACCAGGCCGAGGTCTCGAACGCTCTCTCCGACCAGGTGCTCGGCGCCCTGTGGGAACTGCTCCGCGGCTTTCAGGCGTCAGACCCCGCCGACGGACGCCGCGTCTTCGACCAGACCGCTCGGGAAGATCCCCAGCACGTCTATGGAGGATTGCTCGCGGTGCTCATGCGTCTCATCTTCGTGCTGTACGCCGAGGACGAGGGGCTCATGCCGGAGGGAGAAGTCTACGCCAACAACTACTCGGTCTCGGGGCTCTATGACCGACTCCGATCAGATGCCGGCCGCTACCCGGACACGATGGACCAGCGGGTCGGCGCCTACGCGTGGTTGCTCTCCCTCTTCCGACTCATCTTCGACGGCGGTGGCCACCAGCCCCTGCGGCTCCCGACCCGCCACGGCCAGCTCTTCAATCCTGACGAGTTCCCGTTTCTCGAGGGCCGCCCGGGGGGCGTCGGGCGGGTGGTTGGCGAGAAGTTCGAGGCGCCGCGGGTCTCCGACGGCTGCATCTACCGGGTACTGCACGCGCTCCTGGTGCTCGACGGCGAGCGGCTCTCTTATCGGGCGCTCGACGTGGAGCAGGTCGGCTCGGTCTACGAGGCGATGATGGGCTACGCCGTCGAACGTGCCTCTGGGCGCTGCATCGCCGTGCGGCCGAAGCATGTCGTCGTCGACGTGGACGCGCTGCTCGAGGTGGACGGCGCCAAACGCGTGAAGTGGCTCAAGGACCAGGCGGGCACCGAGCTTGCCGGAGCCTCGGCCAGGACCCTCAAGACGGCGGCGACGCCAGATGAGGTCGTCGCGGCCTTGGGGCGGCGGGTGTCGCCTCGCTCGCTGGACGCGACCGGGACGCCCCGGCTGATGGCCCCGGACACGCTGTATCTCCAGCCCGGTGAGGAGCGTCGGCGTACCGGCTCGCACTACACCCCACGCGAGCTGACCGAGCCCATTGCCCGGACCACCCTGCGCCCGGTGCTCGGGGACCTGGGTGAGCGGCCAACACCCGAGCAGATCCTGGATCTCAAGGTGTGCGACCCGGCGATGGGCTCCGGGGCCTTTCTCGTGGAGGCCTGCCGTCAGCTGGCCGAGAGCCTGGTGACCGCATGGGACGCGCACGGCGCAACGCCGGAAATGCCGCCCGACGAGGAGCCGTTGCTCCACGCCCGGCGTCTCGTCGCCCAGCAGTGCCTCTACGGCGTGGACAAGAACCCGTTCGCGGTAAGCCTGGCGAAGCTCTCGCTCTGGCTCGTGACACTGGCCCGGGATCACGCCTTCACGTTCATCGACCATGCGCTGAAGCACGGCGACTCCCTGGTCGGCTTGACCCGAAAGCAGATTGCCGCGTTCCACTGGAAGGCGAAGACCAGTGCTCAGATCGACTGGATCGCGGAGCAGACCACGCATGACATTGAAAAGGCGCTCGGGTGGCGAGACGCGCTGCGAGAGCTCGATGAAGGGGATTACAGCCAAAAAAAGGACGCATGGTGGCAGGCTGAGAACGCGCTGTACGACGCCCGCTTCATCGGCGACCTAGTGGTAGCGACCTTCTTCGGGGCCGCCAACGATAGGGCCCGTGAAGAGCTACGCGGGCGGCATCTCAGCAAGATTGAGGCGTGGCGCGCGAACGCGGTGCTCCGGCACGACCTAGAAGAAACTCATCAACAGCTTAGGAACGGCCCCAAGCCAGTGCCTCCGCTGCACTGGGAGATCGAGTTCCCGGAGGTGTTCGGGAGACAGAATCCCGGGTTCGACGCGATGGTTGGGAATCCGCCGTTTGCGGGGAAGAATACGCTCGCCACCGCGACCCGCGTAGCGTACGGCGATTGGCTAAAGACTGTACACACGGCAGCACACGGCAACGCCGATCTTGTCACTCACTTTTTTCGGCGTTCTTTCAACCTCATTCGAGAACAAGGGACGTTCGGCCTGATCGCTACCAATACCGTACGGCGAGGAGATTCTCGGACAAGTGGTTTGGGCCATATCTGTCGCCACGGCGGGACTATCTTCGCCGCCAACCGTCGCATTATGTGGCCGGGACTGGCTGCTGTCGTCATCAGCCAAGTTTTTGTGTTAAAAGGAAAGTGGCCGAACAGTCGTAACCTCGATGGCCAGGAGTGCCAAGAAATCACGTCGTTCCTATTTAACAGGGGCGGCAACGAGGATCCCTGGCGGCTCGCAGGTAGCCGAGGTCTTGGATTCCAGGGAAGCATCCCTCTGGGCATGGGTTTCACATTCGATGACACTGACCAAAATGGTGTTGCTAGCTCCATCGCGGACATGGAGCTACTGTTGGAGAAGGACGCTCGAAATGCCGAACGGATCTCGCCGTTCATTGGATATGCCGAGATCGCAAATTGCCCCACTCATGCCCACCATCGGCACGTGATCAATTTCGACGAGATGACGCTTGACCAAGCTGCCCGCTGGCCCGATCTACTCCAGATCGTTAGGGAGCGAGTTAGGCCAGACAGAGAAAGCAATCAACGAAATGCTATCGCGCGGAAGCGCGCCAAGTATTGGTGGCAGTTTGGGTCGCCCGCAAAGGAGCTGTACGCCGCGATCTCCGGCTTGAACAGAGTGCTGGTAACGGGCGCACAGGCAGCGGCGCAGTATGCTTTTGTCTTCCTTGCATCAGATTATGTGTATTCGAGTAATCTTAATGTTTTCGCGTTCTCGGAGGACTCAGCCTTCGCGCTCTTCCAGAGTCGAGTTCATGAGGTATGGGCAAGGTTCTTCGGTTCTACACGGAAGGACGACTTTAGCTACACTCCGACGACTTGTCTTGAGACCTTTCCGTTGCCACTGGAGTGGAAAGCAGTCGTGGCGATGCGAGAGGCAGGTCAGTCCTACTACGACTTCCGCGCCGCGCTGATGGTCTGCAACAATGAGGGTCTCACGAAGACGTACAACCGCTTTCATGATCCCGACGAGCGAGATCGGGAGATCGTGAAGCTCCAGGAGCTGCACGCGGCGATGGACCGGGCCGTTTTGGACGCCTATGGCTGGACCGACATCCCCACTGACTGCGAGTTCCTTCTCGACTACCAGATCGATGAGGAGACGTGGGGCAAGAAGAAGAAGCCCTACCGATACCGCTGGCCCGAGGAAGTCCACGACGAGGTACTGGCCCGTCTGCTTGACCTGAACCAAGGGCGGTATGCCGAGGAGGTCGCCGCCGGGTTGCACGCAGAAGGCACTGGGGCGGCGGCGCCCAGGAAAAAGACGCGGCGCCAGGCGGCCCTGCCGTCCTCCAACGTTACGCCGCTGCTGGGCTGAAAGGGGACACGAGGAGTCGCGACGTGAAGAAGGCACAGCCATGAATGACGCCGACGCGGTACGCAACCGCATCCTCGATGCCCTGCGCCTGGACCTGGTTGGCCCCCGACCCAGCGCACCTAGCGACGTAACCTACACGGCGGAGATGCTGCCCGTCGCGCCGTCCAAGTGGTACCTGACAGGCTTCCTGGTACCCCATGAGGCACCGGCGGACCAGCGATCTGACGACGACAGCGACGACGCCTTGGACCAGGTTGACCGCGCGGTGGAGGGTGACGACGACAACGCCCCGGAAGCCACCTCAGCCCGCAAGGCCTTCTTCCCCTCTTCGATGGGGCTTTCGGTGCTGGTGCCCCGAGACACGACCGAGCTTCAGGTGCGGATCTCCTGGGCCGACTATGCTCCATTGCTTGAAGGAGAGGGTGACAGGGCAGGCGGAGCTATTTCGGGCGAGGCAACTGAGACCGTCGAGGCCGAGAGCGCCCCTGGTGTACGCGTCATGGGCTGGCGGCGACTCCGCCGGGCCGAGGACATTTCGGTTGCGCTCCAGGAGGGCGACCCGGCGTCGACGGACATCCCGAGTGGCAACGGCCTGAAAGTCGTGGTGTCCGTCCGTCCTGTGGGCGATACCGACTTGGTCCCGGCCGATTCCCGGTCGGTTTCGGTTTTCCTGGTCAACCAGCGGCAGCCGGCACCCGACATGACGCGCGATGCCGCCTATGTCTTTCAGGCCGAGTTGTCGTTGCACGTCGAGCGGCACTTCGTTGCCCGCCCCAACCTGCGAGGTCGGCACAGTGCCGACTGGGACGAGAGGGTGGCCGACCTCCAGTACGCCGACGCTGTGGAGTACGCCGTGGGTCACAGCATCTCTGCGGTGGCAGTCGTCGACCCGGACAGCCGCTGTCGGAAGGTGCAGACCGCCTGGATGCCCACTGCCGATGTGGAGAAGGTAGTGCCGGACAACCGGGCCGGCGTGGAGCTGGGGATGGAGGCCCTGGCGGGCGCGGTATCGGCCGAGGCCATCCGCGACATGGTGGGGCCGATGATTGCCGGCTACGGGGCGTGGATTGACGGTCAGCTGCGCAGGGTCCCAAATGACGGTGCGCGGGCGCAGGTCAGCCGCGACCTGATGGCTCGGGCTGGTCGGGCCAGGGACCGGATACAGGCGGGTCTCGATGCCCTGGACCAGCCGCACGTCCTCGGCGCCTTCAGGATCGCCAACCGGGCCATCGCGGCGGCGATCCGGCAGCGAAACTGCCACGGCTCTCGCGACGCCGCTCCGGCGGCTGAGGCGCCGCCGGCTTGGCGGCCGTTCCAGCTCGCCTTTCTGCTCACGAACATGGCCGGCGTGGTCGACGGTGAGCACCCGGATCGCAAGGTCGTCGATCTGCTGTTCTTCCCCACGGGTGGCGGCAAGACCGAAGCCTACCTGGGCCTCGCCGCCTTCACGATGGTGCTCCGCCGCCTGCGGGACCCGTCCATCCATTCGGCGGGCCTGTCGGTCATCATGCGCTATACGTTGCGGCTGCTGACCCTCGACCAGCTCGGACGTGCCGCAACCCTCATCTGCGCCTTGGAGCTGGAGCGCCAGAACGACGTGCCCACGCTCGGTTCATGGCCGTTCGAGATTGGGCTGTGGGTGGGACAGTCGGCGACGCCGAACGCAATGGGGAAGAAAGGCGACCGGAACCGCTACTCGGCCCGGGATCGGACGATCTCTTTTCTCAACGACGACAAGAGGAAGCCCTCGCCGATCCCGCTGGAGAACTGTCCGTGGTGCGGCAACAAGTTCCGGAAAGACAGCTTCACGCTGCTGCCCGACTCGAACGAACCGACCGACCTGCGGATCATGTGCGTCAACCGGCGCTGTGCGTTTCACGCGCGGCGCCAGCCGCGAGGGCTGCCCATCCTGGCCGTGGACGATCCGATCTACCGGCGGCTCCCGGCCTTCATGATCGCGACGGTGGACAAATTCGCCAACCTGCCGTGGATCGGCGAGACCGCCGGGCTCTTCGGCCGCGTGGAGCGATACGACGACGACGGGTTCTATGGCCCGACGCGGGTCGGCACGGGGCGGGCCCTGGCACGCCCGCTGCCACCGCCGGACCTCATCATCCAGGACGAGCTGCACTTGATCTCCGGGCCCCTGGGGACCATGGTCGGCTTCTACGAGACAGCCGTCGACGCGCTGTGCGCCAACCTCGGGACCCAGGGGGGACCGCGGCCGAAGATCGTCGCCTCCACGGCCACGGTGCGCCGGGCCGAGCGACAGATTCGTGGCGTCTTCGGACGCGCCAATGTGGACATTTTTCCGCCGCCTGGACCGGACAGACGGGACTCGTTCTTTGCGAAGACCGTGAGTCCGGCAGAGCGCCACCCACGCATGTACGTAGGGATCGCGGCCCAGGGGAGGAACCTCAAGGTCGTGCTGCTGCGGACGTATCTGGCGCTGCTGTCGGCCGGGCAGAAGGCGTGGCAGGAGTGCCGGGGGCCGCGCAACCCGGACAACCCGGCCGATCCCTACATGACGCTGGTCGGCTACTTCAACTCCCTGCGAGAACTCGGGGGCAGCCGCCGGATCGTCGAGGACGAAGTCCGTACGCGGCTGGGAGACTACGGCCGGCGGCGCCGGCGGCTGAACATCGACCAGTACCTCTTCGCCGACCGCAAGCAGTTCGCGGAGCCGCGCGAGTTGACCAGCCGGGTCAGCACCAACGAGGTCGCCGACACGAAGCGCCGGCTCGACCTGCCGTTCCACGAGAAGGAGCGCGTCGACGTCGCCCTGGCTACCAACATGATCTCCGTCGGGCTCGACATCACCCGGCTCGGGCTCATGGTCGTGCTGGGTCAACCCAAGACCGCCGCCGAGTACATCCAGGCCACCAGCCGCGTCGGGCGCGACGACAAGCGGCCGGGCTTGGTGGTGACCCTGCTCAATGTTCACCGCCCGAGGGATCGCTCCCACTACGAACGGTTCCGCGCCTGGCACGAGAGCTTCTACCGGGCCGTCGAGGCGACCAGCGTGACGCCCTTCTCACCGCGGGCCATCGACCGGGGCATCGCCGCGATCACCGTGGCGCTCGCCCGCCTGGGGCACCGGGAGTTGACGGCACCTGCGCGGGCAGCCGCCATCACGCAGCACCGCCACGAGCTGGACTTCGTCCTCGATGCCGTTGCCCGGCGGGCCGAGGGTCACGACCGGGAGTTGACGAGGCAGGAACAGGAGGAGTTGCGCCAGCGGGTGCGCGGTCGTGTGCAAGACCTGCTGGACACCTGGGAGAGCATCGCCGGCCGCAAGGGGGAACTCCAGTACCAGCGGGAGGTGGGGGTCGCGCCGCCGCTGCTCTTCAACCCGCTGGACCCCGACCTGGAGCGACAGCCCCAGGAAGCCCGGAAATTCGTGGCCCACCGCAGCCTCCGGGACGTGGAGCCCACGGTGAACCTGTGGCTGCGGAACCCGGACGGCTTCGAAGTGGAGGGGAGTGGCCATGAGTAAGCGTCAGGCCAAGCAAGTCCCGCCCACCGGGGAGCTGCGTCAGAGCCAGCTGCTGACGACCTTCGGGCCCGGCTCGATGGTCGACCTACCGAACGAGGCCGTCCTGATCGGGGGCCTGGACCATTGGCAGTTCGCCGAACGCAAGCGAATCTATGAGGATCGCCTGGAGCGTCGCCTGTGCGAGCTGCTTGCACTCGAGGAGCTCACCCTCTACGAGCCGCCGGTCGACAACGACGACCCGACGGCACCCCGGTCGGGGGTGGCCGTTTTTCTCTTCCCGGCATGGTTCCTGGCCCAGGTGGAGGAGACCTACAAGGCCCCGGACGGGCGCGTGTACCGGGCCCGCCCGCTGATCCCCTGGGACCGGCTCGTGAGGGGCGGCTACCTGAATCGCGACCGCAGGATCGTGCCGGTCGTGCCGATTCGGTTCGTCCAAGCCTGCGTGAAGGGACACATCAGCGACATCGACTGGTACGCCTTCGACCGCCAG
>JAPOYW010000313.1:2772-14488 GCA_026706425.1 Gammaproteobacteria bacterium | reverse complement strand
CTCTCTGCAGCCGTGGGGGAACTGCCGGGCGAGGAGGGCGGTAGCAACGCCTGGGTCGTCGCCGGGTCGCGCACGGCGTCCGGGTTTCCGCTCGTGGCCGGGGACTCGCACCGCGCCTTGGATACGCCCAACGTCTACTACCAGCTCCATATCAACTGCCCGGCGTTTCGTTGTAGCGGGTATGCACTTCCGGGGGTGCCGGGCATGCCCCACTTCAGCCACACCGAATACGTCGCCTGGGGGATGACCCATGGCGTCGCGGACTACCAGGACCTCTACATCGAGCGTTTCCGCACCGAAGATGGCCGGCTCGAGTACGCCTACCGGGACGACTGGTTGCCCGCCGAGGTCGCCCGGGAAGTCCTCTGTGTTCGGGATGGTGGACCGGAGACGCTTCCGGTCGTTCGAACTCGCCACGGCCCGATCATCGCCGGCGATCCCGAACGCGGACATGGGATCGCGTTCCGGCACACCGGTACGACTACCGGGACCGCCTGGCCCAACACCTTGTACGAACTGCTGTTCGCCAAGTCGGCGGACGAGGCCGAAGAGGCTCTCCGGGAGTGGACGGAGCCCGTCAACAATTTCGTCTACGCCGACGTCCACGGCGAGTTCGGCTACCGCTACCGGGGGCGCATACCCGTCCGGTCCATGGCCAACGCCTGGACGCCGGTGCCGGGGTGGACCGGGGAGCACGAGTGGCAGGGCCGGATCCCCTTCGACGAGATGCCGAGCGCCCGCAACCCGCAACCCGGATACGTGGTGACCTGCAACAACGCGCCGACCAAAGCCGACTATCCGCACTACATCAATACGACCTTCGCGCCGGATTGGCGTGCCCGTCGGGTAACCGCGCGAATCGAAGAAATCGCCTCCGGGACGGCAACGCCGGAACACATGGCGTCCATCCACGCGGACCGCGAGTCGATTCCGGCCCGGATCTTCGTCGAACGATCGGCGACGCTCGATCCGAACGATTCCGACGCCCGCATGGGTCGGGACATCCTCCGGGATTGGGACTGCCGGATCGACCGTTCGTCGGTGGCCGCAGCGGTCTACGGGACTGCGCGTGCCTTCCTATTTCGCGAAGTCGTCGAGGCGGCGTTTGGAGAGATGGCAAACGAGGGCACCGCCTACGCCGCATCGATCTATGCCGACGCCGTTCGGGCCGTCGCGAGGGGAGATGGCGCCTGCCTCCCGGATGGACGAGACTGGGAAACGGTGATCGAGTCGGCGCTGGCCCATGCGGTACGCGAACTTCGCTCACGGTTGGGCGCGGACAGTCGAAAGTGGACTTGGGGTTCAATCCACCGGACCCGTCCCCGGCACCCGTTGTCCCGGGTATTTCCGGACTGCGCCGAACTGCTCGACCCGCCGGCGTTTGCCACCCATGGGGATGCCGATACGCCGTTGGCTGGCGCCTATGCCCTGGCCGACCGTTTCACGGCGACGGTGATGTCGGTCAACCGCTATATCCACGACCCCTCCGACTGGCGAAACTCCCGGTGGATCGTCCCGCTTGGCGCATCGGGACACCCCGGCAGCTCGCACTTCGCCGACCAGGCCGGGCTTTGGGCCGATGTCGAGACGATCCCCCAGCTTTGGGACTGGAACGACATCTTGGCAGCGGCCGAGACGCGGCAAACGCTGATCCGGCGACACAAGTGAGTTGCAGCCGGGAGGGGTCTTGAACTCTCGGCGGTTGACGCCATCAAAGACGCTATTCCCAGATGCGGCATCTAGGGACTCGGAGGCAACGGAGAGATTCACCATGAAAAAAGTCGCGGTTTGCCTTGTCGGCATCGTCTTGGTCGCGGTTTCGCTGTCGGCCCACGAAGGGCGGTTGACGTTCGCACCGGTGCTGGCCGAAGCGACGCCGGCCGTAGTCAGTATCCAAGTGGAAACGAGGGGCGGCAGAGCCAATCCGTGGTTCAATCCCGGATCGGCGGGTTCCGGCGTCATCATCGATGCCCGCCAGGGACATGTCGTCACCAATCACCATGTGATCGCACGCGCCGAGAAGATCACGGTAACGCTCAAGGACCGGCGGTCGTTCCAGGCCGCATTGATCGGCAGCGACCCGGCGACGGATATCGCCCTTCTGGAGATCGAGCCGGACGACCTCCAGGCGCTGCCGCTCGGCGACTCGGATGAACTGGCGGTGGGCGACTTGGTGGTTGCCATCGGCAACCCGTTCGGCTTCGGCCAGACGGCCACCTCGGGCATCGTCAGCGCGTTGGGCCGCAGCGGGTTCACCCGGGAGGGCTACGAGGACTTCATTCAGACCGATGCCGCGATCAACCGCGGCAACTCCGGCGGCGCCTTGGTGGATCTGAATGGCCAACTGGTCGGTATCAACAGCCTCATTGTTTCGCCGTCGGGCGTTAGCGCCGGACTCGGTTTTGCGGTGCCTGCCAACATCGTGCGCACGGTCACCGGGCAACTCGTCGAGCACGGCGAGGTCCGCCGTGGCCAATTGGGCGTGATAATCGGAGATGTTCCCCCCGCCAACGTGGAGCTGCTCGGCCTCACGTCCGACCAAGGCGCGCTCGTCCGCGAGGTTGTCGAGGACTCCGCTGCCGAGGCCGCGGGCATTGAGCCGGGCGATGTGGTCGTGATGCTGAACGACGAGGAAGTCGTGGACGCCAACGACCTGCGCAACCGCGTCGGCTTGGCTTCGGGCGGCGACGAGGTGGAACTCCTGGTCATGCGCAATGGCAAAGCCAAGATGATCGAAGCCACGCTCGGCAGTTCCGCCGATGCTCCCACGGGCCGACCCGCCGTCGTTGCAAAACTGGCGGGTGCGAGCTTGCGCGATCTCTCGCGCCAACACCGGCTGTTCGGTCGGGTGGAAGGGGTCGAGGTCGTCACCGTCGAAAGCAACACCCTCGCGTGGGGGCATGGCCTCCGACCCGGAGATGTGATCGTGGCGGTAAACGGGCGCCCGGTGGGGAGTCTGCGCGACTTCCAGGCGCAGGTGGCGGACGGGGATCCCTTCTCGATGCTGGTGCAGCGGAACCTCCGGCAACTGTTCTTGATCGTCGACTGAGAGGGCAGGCAGCGTCTTGACCTCTAGTCGCTGACGTAGAATCCGCGTTTTTTCGGGGAGTTGGGGGCAACGCACGATGGCGGAAGCGGGATTGGACACCACGGCGATCAAAGCGCAGTTCGACTCGGTCAGGGCCGAGGTGGGCAAGGTGCTGGTGGGTCAGGACGAATTGGTCCATCGGCTGTTGCTGGCGCTGATCGCCGACGGTCATGTGCTCTTGGAAGGCGTACCAGGCCTCGCCAAGACCCTGGCGATCAGTACGCTGGCGGCGACGGTCGACTGCCGTTTCTCGCGTATCCAGTTCACCCCGGACATGCTCCCCGGCGATGTCACCGGCACCCAGATCTTCAATCCCCGGGAAGGCACCTATTCGGTGCGCAAGGGACCGGTATTCGGCAACCTGATCCTCGCCGACGAGATCAACCGCGCTCCCGCCAAGGTCCAGGCGGCGTTGCTCGAAGCCATGCAGGAGCGCCAGGTCACGCTGGGCCAGGAAACCTTCCTCCTGGACAAGCCGTTCCTGGTCATGGCGACCCAGAACCCGATCGAGCAGGAAGGCACCTATCCACTCCCGGAAGCTCAGCTGGATCGCTTCATGATGAAACTAAGGATCGGCTATCTGTCCAACGACGACGAGGTCCGCGTCATCGATCGCATGGCGGGGGAGGGCGCGGCGCCGACCGCGAATCCCGTCATGACCGGTGCGGAAGTGCTTACGGCGAGGGATGCCATGCGCCAGGTATTCGTGGACGAGAAGGTGAAACGCTATGCCGTGGAACTGGTGGCCGCGACGCGAGCCCCCACCGAGGCGGGGCTGCCGGAACTTGCCAATCTGATCGAATACGGCGCGTCGGTGCGGGGATCCCTGAGCCTGGTGCAACTGGCCAAGACCCACGCCTTGTTGGCTGGACGCAACTACGCCAGCCCGCATGACGTGAAGAGCATCGCCCCGGATGTGCTGCGCCACCGCATCGTCGCCACCTACGAGGCCGAGGCGGAAGGCCGGGACACGGACGACCTCGCCGCCACCATCCTCAACCACGTCGAGGTGCCCTAGACGCCACCGCACCGACAAGGCAATTGAGGCATGCTTCCCGCCGAGATCGTCAGCAAGGTCCGCCGCATCCAGCTCACCACGGGGCGTCAGGTGGCGGACGTCTTGGCCGGCGCCTACGTTTCGGTATTCAAGGGCCGGGGCGTCGAGTTCGACGAGGTGCGGCCCTACGTTCCGGGCGACGACGTCCGAACCATCGATTGGAACGTCACGGCCCGGGTCGGGGCGCCCTACGTGAAACGCTACGTCGAAGAACGGCAGTTGACGGTGATGCTGCTCGTGGACATGAGCGCGTCACTCGATTTCGGCTCCGCGCATCGATCGAAGCGGGAAGCGGCGGTGGAACTCTCGGCGCTCTTGGCGTTCTCGGCGATCTACAACGACGACAAGGTCGGCCTCCTGCTATTCCATGCTGGCGTCGACGAGTACATTCCGCCGCGCAAGGGCCAGAAGCACGCCCTGCGGGTGGTCCGGGAGGTCCTGGCCCGGGGTCGGGAGGAAACCGCCGAGGGGGGCGCTCGGCGCGAAGCGCCGCTCCCTCGCCGCGTCGCCGCCCGTTTCTCGCAACTGCTGACGCGTACCGGTCGCGGGACGCGGCGCGCGACGGACATCGCGGCGGCGCTCGAGTTCTGCCGGCGGGTTCTGCCGCGACGCGCGATCCTGTTCCTCGTCTCGGATTTCATCGACGAGGACTATCTGGATGTATTGTCGAATGCCAACCGCAAGCATGACGTGGTGGCGGTGCGGGTCGCCGATCCCCGCGAGTCGGCCATCGAGAGCGGCGGGCTCGTGACTCTGGAGGATGCGGAAACTGGTGCCCGTCGCCTGGTCGACACGGGATCGGCGGCTTTCCGCGAGGCTGTCCTGGCCGAGTCGCAAGCACGGACCGAGAGTTTGGACCAGGCGCTCGGCCGGGTGGGCGTCGACCTGATCACGGTCGATGCCGCGCAGTCGGTGGTCGATCCCCTACTGCGGTTCTTTCGCATGCGCGAGAAGAGGAACCGGCGATGAGGGCCGTGCTGGTCTTGGGTCTCGCCGTCGTGCTGGCATCCTGCAGGCAGGAAGACAGCGGTTCCGCGCAGCATGAAGGGGATGCCGGGAACGAGTCGCCGGCAAGCGAGGAAACACCACTCGCCGTGGAAACGAAGGATGGTCCGGTCTCGGCGACGGTCACCCTGGCGCCGGCGGCACCGCGCCTAGGAGACGCCTTGGTCCTGACCCTCGTCGTAACCGCGAAGCCGGGGGTTGCGGTGGAGATGCCGGCTTTCGGCGAGGCGCTCGGCCGTTTCGCCATCGTCGACTTCACGCCCCGGGAGGATGCCACCGACGACGGTGTCGTGCTGTCGCAGCGCTACACGCTGCAGACCCCCGCGAGCGGTCGTCAGCGGATTCCACGGCTGCGGGTGGAATTTCTCGACGAGCGCGACGCCGATGCCGAACCCAAGGTGAAGGAGCTACTCACCGACGAACTGGCGTTCGTGGTGGCGTCCGTCTTGCCGGAGGGCGAGGCACTCACCGAACTGCGGTCGGCACGCGCTCCCCTGGAGGAACTACAAGGACCCTGGCTGCAACGCAACTGGCCGTGGCTCGTCCTGGGCGTCGTGGTTCTCGCTGGCCTGGGCAGCGGGGTCGTTGCGTGGCTGCGGCGCGCCGAGGAACGCGCCCGCTCGACGGCCTTCGATCGGGCCATGGCCCGGCTCGACCGCCTGGAACGGCGCGGGCTGCCCTCGGCGGATGCGGCGGACGCCTGGTATGTCGAACTGTCCGACATCGTGCGCCGCTACATCGAGGAGCGCTTCGCGCTGCGGGCGCCTGAACTCACCACCGAGGAGTTCCTGGCCGAAGCCGGACGCTCGCCGGAGTTGACCGCCACGCACCGGGAGTTGCTCTCAGCCTTCCTCGCGACCTGCGATCGCGTGAAGTTCGCCCGCTACAGCCCGGGCGAAGACGAATCGCAGGGTGCCCTCGACGTGGCGAAACGGTTCCTGAACGAAACGGCAGCCTCACACGACAGAGCTGCGGAGACGGAGCGGCGGGATGGCGATCCGATCGTCCCGCAGGCGGCCGGGGCGGGTTGAAAACCATGCTGCCGATCGAGTTCAGGGATCCGGCGCTGCTCGCCTTGGCGCTACTCGCCGTCCCGCTATTCCTGTTGGCACGTCGAGCACCGGGTCGTGTCCTGTTCTCCTCCTTCAAACTGCTGCCGGGCGGCGGTCGCGGCTGGCGCGCCCGCCTGGCCTGGGTACCCGACGCGTTCCTCGCGCTGTCCCTGGTCGCCCTGGTGCTGGCGCTGGCAGGTCCCCGCATCGGCGAACGGACAAGCCGTGTTCACCGGGAGGGCATCGCCATCATGATGGTCATCGACACGTCGGGTTCGATGGCGGCGCTCGATCTGTTGACCCCGGAGCGGGAACGGACGCGCCTCGAGGCGGTGCAGGACGTCTTCGATCAGTTCGTGCTGGGTGGCGGCGAGCTCGGCGGTCGCCCGGACGACGCCATCGGCGTGGTCAGTTTCGCGCGCTACGCGGATACCGCGGTACCGCTAACACTCGATCACGAGAACCTCGTCGCCGTGGCGCGCAACCTCGAGATCACCCGCCTGCGCTCGGAGGATGGCACGGCGATCGGCGATGCGCTGGGTCTTGCCGTCGAGCGGCTCCGCGAATCCCCCGCCCAGTCACGCATCGCCGTCCTGCTCACCGACGGCGTCAACAATGCCGGGATGGAGACGCCGTCTTCCGCCGCGGAACTGGCGCGTTCACAGGGCGTCAAGGTCTACACCATCGGGGCCGGGTCCACGGGCATCGCACCGGTGCGCGATCAGCGCGGCGTGCTGCGCTCGGTGCCGGTGCAGATCGACGAGGCGACCCTGCGCGACGTCGCGGATCGCACGGGCGGCCGGTACTTCCGGGCGGACAACGCCGAAGCGCTTGTCGATGTCTACGCGGAGATCGATCGGCTGGAGCGTACGCGGATCACGGAGGAGCGTTCGAGGCAGTACGAGGAACTGTTCGCCCTGCCGCTCTTGGCGGGGCTGGTGCTTCTGGCGCTGGGCTGGTTCGGCCGCACCGCGGTGTTTGCGAGGGTGCCGTAATGGACGGTGTCGTGTTCGCGGATCCGAACTGGGTCCATGGCGTTTGGCCGGCGCTGGCGTTGGCCGCTGCACTTGCCTTCCTCGAGTTCCGCGGTCGCGGTCTGCTCGGGCGCTTCGTCTCGCCGGTCATGCAGGCCCGCCTCGCCGAAGGCGCATCGACGCCACGTCGGATCGTGAAGCTGGTGTTCATCCTGGCGACCCTGTTGTTCGGCGTTGTGGCGTTGATGCGGCCCCAGACGCCGGGGGGCACGGAAGCCATTGCGGCGCGCCGGATCAGTGCCGATATCATGGTCGTGCTCGACGTGTCGAAGAGCATGCTCGCCGAAGACGCCGCGCCGAATCGCCTGGCCCGGGCCAAGGCGGACATCGCGGAGTTCGTCGACCGGGTCACGGGCCACCGGGTCGGCCTGGTCGCGTATGCGGGACGTGCCGCCGTTATGAGCCCGCTGACCACCGACTACGGCTTTTTCCATCTCGTTCTCAAAGGCGTCGACACGTCGTCCGTGTCCCGTGGCGGTACGCGGATCGGCGATGCCATTCACAAGGCCGTGGCCACCTTCGGCGTCAACCGCGGGGTATCCCGGGTCATGCTGCTGATCACCGACGGTGAGGATCACGACTCGTATCCGCTGGATGCCGTGGAGGAAGCCGTGGACGCGGGGATCCGCATCGTCGCCATCGGCTTCGGCAGCGAGACGGGGAGCGAGATAACCATGACCGACCCGGACACCGGCGCCAAGACCCTCCTCGTGGACCGCGACGGCGCCGTCGTGCGTTCTCGGCTGGATGGCGAACTGCTGCGCGAACTGGCGTTGCGCACGGAGGGTGTCTACGTACCCGCCGGTACGTCGGCCATCGATCTAGACGCCATCGTCGAGGCGCACATCGAGCCCTTGGTCTCCGACGCCGCCTCGCGTCTGCAACGCCGGGCTCCGACGGAACACTACTTCTGGCTGGTGCTCGGCGCCATTGTCTGCTTGGTGGTCGCGGTTTGCGCCGCAGCGTTCCGCGCATCGTCATGGGAATCCGCGCGTGGCAGGAGGACGCTCGCGTGAGCGGCAATGGAAAGGCGTCCGTCATCGGCGCTTCGTTGGCGGCGGTCGTACTCCACATTGCCGTGGCGGCGGAAGACGAGTCTGCGGCGGACCAAGCGGTTGCCGATGCGCTCGTCACCGAGGCGGACACGCCCGAACAGGAAAAGGAACCGGACGTTGTCCCGGAGGATCCGCAACCGACCGCCCGAGGCCGATACAACCTGGGTCTTCTGCACTTCGAAGCCGGCGAGCATGAAGCGGCGGCGGTGGAGTTTCTGGCCGCCCGGGATGACGCCGGACCGGACCCGGAGTTGCGCTACCGGGCCGCGTTCAACCTGGGATTGGCGCTGGCGGCACAGGCTGGGTTCGGAGACGCGGGCACCGATGGTCCGACCGACGAGCCGGTCCCTGCGGCGCCGGCCCAGGGCGAAACGGCGCCGCGCGACCCGGAGCAGATCATCGACACCCTTCGGCAGAGCGCCGCGTGGTTCAACGACGCGGTGCGTCTGGCCCCGCCGGGGGACGACGACGCCCGGATCAACCTGGAGTTGGTGTCCAAATGGATCCTGCAACTGGCCGACCAGCTCAACCAGGGCGACCGCCTGGAAGCGCGTCTCGACCGCCTGATCGACGACCAACGCGGCTTGCGGGACCAGGTGCGTCGCCTCCTGGCGGACATCACGGTCGAACAGGCGGGCACGGAACCGATCGGCTTCGCCACCGAATTCGAAGCCTCGGCCAGCCGCGAACAGGTCTTGATGGCGGAAGTCGGGGACGTGATCGATCTCGCGGCGGAGGAACGCCTGTTCATCGAACAGACGCCGGAGGAGCAGCGTCCACCCGAGCAGCAAAGCCGTGCCCATCAGCTTGCCGCCATGACCAGCTACCTCGAACGGGCGAGGCAGTCCTTGAGCGACACCCGGCGCCGGTTGCGCCGCCTCGAGGGTGAGCGCGGCCATCGGCGTGCGGACGCGGCGCTCGCCGAACTGAAAAGGGCCCGCGAGCAGTTGCAGGATCCGATCACCGTACTGAACGCCTTGGCCCGGGATGAACAGGAGTTGAGTGCTCACACGGGTGTGCTGGCCGCGTTCGCGGACGGTGCCATCAATCTGGAACGTCAATTGCCGCAGTGGTTGACCGATAAGCACTTGGCGGAGCGACAAGAGGACATCGCTGCCCGGACTGGCGGCATCTTGAGCCGTTTCGAGGCCGTCGCGGCAAGCGACCCGTCAATGCTCGAACAGGCAGACCCCGCCGGCCGTCGCGTATTGGCGGCAGCCATTGAAGCCGTACCGATACTCGACGACGGCCTCGCTGCCATGCGCGCGGCCATCGCGGCCTTGGAATCCGCCAACCCGGCGGCGGCGCTGCCGGAGGAGAACCGGGCGATCGCCGCCGTCGCCCGGGCCATCGAGTTGTTCGCCGACGTCAAGAACCTGATCGAGATCGCCTACGGTGCCCAACAGGGCGTTGTCTCGTTGCTCACACCGGGCGAGGAGCCGGATGACGAGTCGCTGACCACGGCCGACCGGGTGGCACGCGCGGGCGAACTCACGGCCGACAACCAACGGCGCATCGGCCGGTTGAAGGATCTGCTCGAGGAAGAGGCCGCGGCGGCTACCACGGAGGCGGCAGAACAGGACGAGGAAACCCGCAATGCCGTGCAGCAGCGATACGGACTCGCAGAGGAACTGCGGGTTCGTACCGGCGAAAGCCTCGACAGGTTGGCGTCCAGCGTGGACCGCGGTGCCGTCGACGATGCCCGTGCGAGTGCCGCCGAGGCCCTCGGACACTTGGAGGCGTTGCGTCGGTTGTTTTTCTCAATCGTCGAGCACGTGGCCGCATTGCTCGCGGACCAGGCGGAGACGCACGACCGGACGGCGACGCTCCAGGCCGAGTCGTCGGCCGCGATGGGCGACGAGTTCGCGCCGGCGGTCGGGATGGTCGCCGACCGGCAAGACCGCCACGCGCAGGTCGGCGACCAATTGGCGGCTGCCCTGGCGCAGCAGGCGGATGCCGCGAGCGCATCGCCGCAACCCGACGCCAGCGGCGCACCCGCCCCATCGGTCGATCCGGCGGTCGGCGAACGGCTGGGCAAGGCGGCGGAAGAGGTCCGCAAGGCCGGTGGCCGCATGCTGAGCGCTGCTACCATGCTTGCCGACGGCGCTCGCCGGGCCACGACCATGTCGCCGGACCTGGAAGGCGCGTTGGAAGACCAATTGGCCGCCATGGAACACCTCGAGAACGCCCTCAAGGAATTGGCGCCACCCCAACCTCGCCAGCAGCAGCAAGAAGGCGAGCAGCAGCAAGATGAAGGGCAGCAGGCGCAGCCGCAGTCCGGCGAAGACGAACAGATGTCCCAACGACAAGCATTGAAGCGGTTGCAGGCCATCCGGGATCGGGAAGCCGAAAGACAGCGTCGACGTGCTGCGCAATCCTCGGAGGAGCCCTTGGAGAAGGACTGGTGAACGCTCGGTCCGCCTTGGGGGCGTTGATGTTGGCAACCATCGGCCAAACGGCATCGGCAGCCACCTTGTCGCTATCGGTGGAGTCGCAGACGATCCACGCCGACATGCCGTTCACGCTTATCCTCGAAGCGAAGGGCTTCGAGGAGGAGCCCGCGCCGGCGCCACCCGACCTCGCCATAGAAGGCTGCGAGGTCACCTATCTCGGGGTCAGCCCCAGTGTCTCGACGAGCATCCAGATCATCAACGGACGCCGATCCGAGTGGCGCGAGGTCACCTTCGTCTACCGGTGGCGGGTGCTGGCAGGCGAATCGGGACGCTACACCATCCCGCCGTTGAGGGTGGAACAGGCGGGGGTCGATGCGAATAGCCGGAGCGCGTCGTTCGAGGCCAACGAAGTACCCGGCACGGACGACATGAGCGTGAAGATGCAGTTGCCCGAGCGCCCGCTATGGGTGGGCGAGACATTCGATGTCTCGGTGGAATGGCTGCTGGCCCGAGATGTCAAGGACTATCAGTTCTCGGTGCCCTTGCTCAATCTGGACGGCGCGGAGGTCGCACCGGGGCCGCCGACTCCAACCGGCCGCTCGGTGTCGTTCAATGCGGGGGCGCGGCAGGTCGAACTGCCGTTGTCCCAGTCGGTCCTCGCGGGGCGCAACACCCGGCTCTCCTTCGAAGCGCGCGTGACCTTGAATCGAGCCGGTACGGTGGACTTGCCCCCGGTGCGTGTCGTCGCACAACTGCGGTCGGGTGCCACTCGCGACGGCTGGGGCTTCCGGCGTTCGACCTACGGGCTGTTTCGCGCCGAAGGGGAGCCTCGTCGGCTCACGGTCCGGCCACTCCCCGTGGCGGGTCGACCGCCGACCTTCGTGAATGCCATCGGCGGCGGTTTCGCCATCGACGTGCAGGCGAGCCGCACAGTGGTCTCGGTGGTCGCCGTATCATTAAAAAAAAAACACCTACCAGGCGACAGCCCCCCACACATGAGAATTCAGCCCCACGGCCCCCGGCCCCGCCAAC
>JAPOYW010000313.1:0-2762 GCA_026706425.1 Gammaproteobacteria bacterium | reverse complement strand
GTCGGCGTGCGGGCGAGCCGCACAGTGGTCTCGGTGGGCGAACCGGTGGAGCTCACTGTCCGGCTGCGCGGCGACGGACCGCTAACCGGGTTGAGCCTGCCGCCCCTGGACGGTCCCGGTGGTTTGCCTGCCGCCCATTTCAGCGTGCCCGAAGGCAGCGTCGCCGGCGAGGTCGACGAGGAGACCAACAGCAAGCTCTTCGTATTCACGGTGCGGGTCAAGAGTGCCGAGGTGCGGGAAATCCCGCCCATCGCGTTCTCCTACTTCGACCCCTCCACCGGCGAATACCGAACCGTGACGAGCGAGCCCGTCGCCCTGTCGGTCGGGGCTGGGCACCTCGTAGGGGTTGCCGACGTCGTGGCAGCGCCGACGGTCGTCAGCCAGGCCACGCGCGAAGACCGACCAGACGGCGGCGGGGCCATCGCCACGTTGGTCGGTGCGGACATGTCGCTGAGCACTCCTCAGACAACACTCGCCGTGCCTTGGGGAACCCGAGACACCCGTTTGCTGCTCGGCGCCCTCTACGGTGCCCCTTTGCTCGCCGCATTGGTCGGGTTCGCCTTGGTACGGAGCGGCGGACGACGGACTCGAAACCGGACCGTTCGCCAAGCGTTGCGTGCCTTGGAGAAAGCCCTCGATGACGGACAGCCGGCGCGCCAGGCAGCGCCCGGCATTGTTGCGGCACTGCGCCGGTTGGCGGATGTCTCGGGCAACGATCCGCGTGAGACAAGCGGCATCGTGGAACGGCTCGAGACCCGCGCGTTCGATCCGACGGCAGCGGATCAGACCGTGCCCCGTGAAATCGCGGCGGACTTGCGTCGAGTCGCCCGCGATTGGGCCCGACGGCCTGCGGTTCAAGTGCCCACTACTGCAGTGGTGTCGGCTGCGGTTGTTTCGCTGGTCGCATTGGCTGTTCTGATTGAATCTCCTGAATCCTTGGCGTCCGAGGTGGCGCCTGAGGCCATCGAAGAAGCGCGGGGCTTGTACCGGGCCGCCATTGAGGAGACCGATCGCCTGCGCCGGGTTCGCCTGTTTGCGAGTGCCGAGCGGGCGTTTCGTCCGTTGGCGGCCGCGAATGCCGACGCTCCCGAGTTGCATGTGGATTGGGGCAACGCCGCGCTGGGCACACAGGATGCCGGACGTGCCCTGCTTGCCTACCGTCGCGCCCTGAGCAGCGCACCCGACAACGAGCGGGCGCTCGCCAACCTAGCCTGGGTGCGAGACCGGTTGCCCGTGTGGTTGCCACGTCCAGCCGCCGATAGCGCCTTGGATTCGCTGCTGTTCTGGCGTGATCGCTTCTCCGTTTCCCAACTTCACCTGCTCGGCGGCGCGGCGTTCGCCGTCGGCGTGTTGCTGTTGACTCCGTGGCCCCGCCGCCCGAGATGGCTGGGCGTCGTCGGCGTGCCAGCGCTTGCCGTATGGATTGTGGGGGCGGGATCGGCGGTCCTGACGGGTGACGCCGCAGACGACGCCGTCGTGATCACCGACGGCGTAGCGCTGCGGTCCGCTGATAGCACAGGGGCGTCGCCCACCTTCGCCAATCCCCTGCCGGCCGGAACCGAGGTCGGCATCGTGGAGGTGCGCGACGCTTGGGTTCGCGTGGCCTTGGCGGACGGCACCCGCGGCTGGTTGTCCGCAAGCTCGGTGGAGGCCGTGGTGCTTCCCGTCACGCCTGACGTGACGACCAGCTACTAGCCACGCACTGCTTCGAAATAGGTCTGCGCGGACTTGAGGTGCGCATCCCCATCGCTGCCGTGGCCGACGTAGTGGGTGACGATGGCAAGATGCGTGCAGCCAAGGTCGCGCCAACGGTCGTGGTGACGCTTCCACCTCTCCGGGTCGCCGCCACGCGTCTGCGCCTGGGCCTGGATGCCGAATCCTTCCCAAGGATGTCCCGCCGCTTCCCGGGCTTCCCGGATGGTCTGCAAAGCCCGCCGCGACTGCTCGTTCGGACCGCCGATCGGCACCCAGCCGTCACCCAGTCGACCACACCGCTTGAGTAGCGCCGGCGCGCCGCCCCCGAACCAGATGGGCACCGACTGCGTTGGCCTCGGAAGAATGTTGGCCTTCGGTACGGTGTGGAATTCCCCTCGAAAATCCACGACATCCTCCGTCCACAGCCGCCGCAGCAATTCGACCTGCTCGGCCTGCCGGGCACCACGCCGCGCGAACGGCACGTCGAGCGCCTCGTACTCCACCTCGTTCCAACCCGTGCCGATGCCGAGCCGGAAACGGTTGCCGGACAGGATCGCAAGCTGGGCGGCCTGCTTGGCGATCAGGGCCGTCTGGCGCTGAGGGAGGATCATCACGCAGGAGCAGAACCCGATCTCCCGGGTCGCTGCCGCCATAAACGAGAACAGCGTGAAGGGCTCGTGGAACGCCACGTCCTGGTCGTACGGTCCGCTCCAGCCCCCGGGCCGGTCGGGGTCCGCGCCGAGCACATGGTCGTAGGTCAGGATGTGGTCGGCACCGAGCGCTTCCGCCCCTTGGGCGTAGTCTCGGATGGCGACCGGATCGGTGCCGATCTCATTGTGAGGAAATACGACGCCGAGTTTCATTCATGCTCCTGGTCCAGTTGATGGTGAACGATGATAGACGCGTGAGGCCCTGAAACTCGATGGTCGTTCGTAGGGGACGGGCTTGTCTTGCGCCAGGCGAAGCTTGGCGAAGGGGGAGTGCATGCGATGACATGACGGAAACCTTCGGTTGCGACCCGACAGGTGAAAGACCTGACCGGCCAAGGTTGGCCAACCAGCCGGAAC
>JAPOYW010000303.1 GCA_026706425.1 Gammaproteobacteria bacterium | reverse complement strand
ATACCGGCAGGGCTTCGTGCGCATCATCAACCATGACGACCATCACGGCGAAGTACATATCCAAGCCGTCGACGACACGGGCCACGAGGCCGACGAGGTCACGTTGACGATCGAGGAAAACGCCACCGTGCACTTCAACTCGAACGACCTCGAAGACGGCGGCACCGATGCCGAGGAGAAGGGGCTCGCCGGCCATACCGGTGCGCCCATGGGGGGCGACTGGCGGCTCAAGTTGACCAGCAGCCTCGACATCGAGGTCCTGGCCTACATCCGGCACACGGATGGCTTCCTGACCTCGATGACCGACACCGCGCCGGCCGGCCCTGGCCGCCGATACCGAGTAGCCGTATTCAATCCGGCCAGCAACGTCAACCAAGCGAGCCGACTCCGCTTGATCAATCCCGGCCACCACGAAGCTGAGGTCGAGATCGCGGGCGTTGACGACAACGGAATATCGCCGGGCAGCGCGGTGGTGGTGACCGTCGGCGAGGGTCAGGCAGTGACCCTATCGGCAACAGATCTCGAAACCGGCGGCAGCGACTTCGGCGGTGCCCTTGGCGACGGCAAGGGCAAATGGCAACTGAACATCTCCTCTTCCGAGCCGATCATGGTGATGAGCCTCATGGAGAGTACCCAGACCAATCAACTGACCAACCTATCGACCGCGCCGATGACCGAGTTCGAAACCGCCCGCGAGGTATTCGACGCGGACATTTCCCAACCCATCGTTCAAACCAAGTGCATCAACTGTCACGTCGAAGGCGGAACATCGGACCACACGCCGTTGGTGTTCGTGAACTCGGAGACCGACCACCACGAGGAGCACAACTTCGGAGAGTTCGAGGACTACCTGGCCGACTCCGACCACGGCGACCACGACCACGAAGACGATCGTCCTGCCGCTGTGATCCTCGACAAGATCCAGGGCAATCGGTCGCACGGTGGCGGCGAGCAGGTGCCAGCCGATTCCGAGGACTTCGGCAGCATGGAACGGTTCCTGGCGATTCTCGAGGATGAAGTCGCCGCCGGGGGCCACGACGACGACAGCGGCGACCACACCGACGGTTGACGCCGACCACGGGACGGGCCTACGCGACGAAGGTGATATACGGCAGCAGCGACTGGGCGAACGTCATCAACGCCGTGAACACCGGCACGCCGAGGAGCCCCGCGACAATCAGGGCGAGCAGCGCGAAGACGCCGTAGCGCGCGTTGTAGTCGATGTAAAGGCGCCTGAGCCGCTCCGGCAGGAAGTACGGCAGGATGTAGTGACCGTCCAACGGCCCCAGCGGGATCATGTTGAAGATCATCAACAGCAGGTTCACCTGCACCAGCAGGCTGAAGAACGTCACCACGTTCGCGCCGTAGAAGAACTCCACGCCCGTCATCCGCATCGACAGGAAGAAGTTCCATGCAACGGCCGCGAGGATCAGGTTCATCCCCGGTCCCGCGGCCGCGACCCAGAGGTCCGCGCTCCTTCTGCGGAAATTGCGGGGATCCGTGGGAACCGGCTTGGCGTAGCCGAAGCCCACCAGAACGACCATCAGTAGACCCATCGGGTCGATGTGGGCCACCGGGTTGAGGGTCAATCGCCCGGCCCGCTCGGCCGTGTTGTCGCCGGATAGTTTCGCCACGTAGGCGTGGCCGAACTCGTGGCATGACAGCGACAGGACCAAAGCGATGAGCAACAGCGCGAACAGCAGGATCTGGCCCTCGAAAATCAATCCGACCATCGGTTTATTGAATCCTCGTCGTACGCGGGAACTTGGAGGCGGTGGCGCGCCTAAGGTTCACCGATCAAAGCACCGATCAACTCTTCCCGAGCGTCATGTTGTCGCAGGTGGGCGGTCAAACCGACACGCAGGTTCCGAACAGCCTCCGGGTTGACGCCTGCCACGTCGTTCTCGGCGAAGGGGTCGGCCACGATGTCGTACAACTCCGGAGAACCTGACGTCCCGACCGGCGCAAGTCCCCAACGACCGTCGGTCACCCAGGGCGTGACGCACTTGGCCGGCAGGCGACTATCGTCTCCCGGACGCACGAACGTCCCTGTAACCGACAGATCGCGATGGTCCGGCCGGCTCTCCAGCAGCGCTTGCGCGAAGCTCCGGCCTTCGAAGGCTTCCGGCGGTTCCAGGTCGACCCCCGCCAAATCGCTCAACGTCGGTTGGATGTCCACGGGCTGCGCCAGCATGTCCAGGCGCTTGCCGCGCGGAACATCGCCCCCGGCGATCAGGAACGGCACATGGCCGACTTCGGGGTAGATCGGCCAGTAGCGCTCGTCGTGGTCGCAGATGTTGCTCTTGCCGGTGCGGTTGTGTTCGCCGAGGCTGGTGCCGTGGTCGCTGGTGACGACGACGATGCTGTCGTCCCATAGGCGCAGATCGTCGATCTTCTGCAGGATCCTGCCCAAGTGCCGGTCGACGAGTTCGGTCTCGGCGGCATAGTGCGCCCACAGGTTGTTCAGTTCCTCCGGCGAATAGTCCGTCGCCGGGCCGTAGTTGCAGTGCAGCATGGGTTCGCCGTCGTAGTCGGGATCGTACTTCCGCACGAGATACTCGGGCGGATCCCAGGGTTCGTGGGGATCGAAGAAGTCCACCCACAGGAAGAACGGCGCGGCGAGATGGTTCTCCTCCAGCCATTGAACCGCCGTGGCGGCGGTCTTCGCGCAGAACGTCTCGTCCTCCCGGCTCGCGTAGCGGTTGATCCAACGGTGCATGTCGGCCAGCGTCCTGCCCTGGAAACTGGGCGTCTTGCGGGTCTTGGCCGCTGGCATCACCTCGGTGATGTCGTCGTTCAGGTGCAGCAGGTGGCGGTCCCCCTCCTGGCCCCGATGCTGGTAGGCGGCCTGGAAGCCCTGGTTGAACCGGGCATTGAACAGATGCGGACAATCGCACAGCAGTTGCGTCGAGTAGCCGTCCCGCGCCAGTCCGCGCGCGATGTGGTTGCGTCCAGACAGATCGATGGGCTGCCAGGGGTAGTGCGGCCAGCCTAGACGCCCAGTGGCCACGTCCGTGCGGTGCGGGATCGTCGGGAAACTGCCGGTGTAGAAGCCTTCGATCTCGGTGGCCCGCTCCGCCGCGAACGCGTCCAGTTCCGGCGTCCTCACGGGCCGCTTGGCGCGGTCGCCTAAATTATCGTAGCGGAAGGTGTCGGTGATGAGCAGAATGATGTTCTTCACGGTTATTCCCCGAGGTCGATCGGTGATCGGGTTGGTCTCGCCCCGCCGGGTCTTCGTCGGCCAACGCCTGTTGGCGGTTACGCTCCAGGCCGAAGGCCACCCGGGCGACCACCATGCCGGCAAGCAGGCCGAACAGATGGGCCTCCCAGGACACGCCGTCGTTCCGGGGCACCACGCCGAAAATCATGCCGCCGTAAAGGAAGACCACCAGCGCGGCCACGCCGATGGACTGCCAGCTCCGCTCGTAGAACCCGCGCGTGACCAGGAAGCCGAGATAGCCGAACGCCAAGCCGCTGGCGCCGATGTGGGCGGCGCTGCGGCCGAAGCACCACAGCAGCACGCCGCCTAGGAGCATGATCGTGAACGTCACCGCGCCGAAATAGCGGATTCCCCGGAACATCACCATCCCGCCGAGGATCAAGAGCGGCATGGTGTTGCTGATCAGGTGCCACCAGGAGCCATGCACGAAGGGCATGCCGACAACGCCCGGCAGCGAGCCCAACTCGCGCGGGATCACGGCAAGGTGGTAGAGGAGGAACTGGTTGTCGAATACCAGGGCGAACCCGGAAATGCCCCAAACCACGCCCACGCACATCATGAGCACGATAATGCGGTTCTTGGCAGGCGACTCCATGGCTGCTCAGGCAACCAACGTGTCGGTGCCAAGGCGCTGTGCGAGCCAGCTCTTGAGGGGCACGTCCTCGTCGGTCGGCGACGTGTAGCCGAAACCGCCATTTGGGCTCACCCCGAGCAACTGCCGGCGGATCGGATCCGCACCGGGAAGATAGTGCGCCACCGTCATGTCGTCCCGGGGTCGCAGCCAGCGGTAGCTGTAGCCGAGGAATAGCACCTTGCGGGTCACGTCGGAGCGGTTGAAACCCGCCGAATGCCAAAGGCGCCGGTCGAAGAACACCGTATCGCCCGCATCCACGCGCACCGGCGTTGCGTCCGGGTGGTCGAGCTGGTCGTCTTCGGGCAGGTCGAGCCGGTTCAGACGGTGGCTGCCCGGGACGACGTGGAAGTTGCCGCGGTCGGTTTCCATCGTGCTCGTGAAGAAGAAGCCCACTTTCAGGGACACCCGCGCCCTGGGCTCGCCCTCGAGTTCGAGGTTCAGCCGCCCGCTGTCCTGGTGCCAGCCAAGGCGGGGCCGTTGCGACACTTGGTCCTTCGGCAGCGGCGGCGTGATCATCAGGTGCGAGTGGTAGAGCTGGATGTTCCAGCCCAGGATGTCCACCACCTTCATGAATGTCTTTGGCAGGTCGAGCAGATCGAGGAATTCATCGTCCTTGCCGATGGCGTCGAGAAGGTTCAAGCGATGATGCGGTTTCAGGTCGCGCTTCGGACGCCACTCGGCATCGAGCCGCTCGGTCGCCGCCGCCAAGCGGTCCACCTTGTCGGGTGGCAGGACACCGGGTACGACGAGAAAACCCAGTTCCTCGAACTGCTTGCGCTCGACATCGCTCAGCCGATGGGCAAGGCAGGATTCGTCCACCGTCGACGCTCCGTCAGCTCGAATGGGACTCCGTGATCGCCTGGTTGGCCAGCACCTTCAACTCCCCGCGCAATGGCCAGGGCGAACCCATGAGCTGAATCATGCCGATGACGACCATCTCCTCGACGGGGTCGACCCAGAACACCGTCCCGGCCGCACCGCCCCAGCTGTATTCGCCCAGGGATCCGAGGGTGCCGGAACCGACCGGGCTGGTGTTGACGCCGAATCCGAGACCGAAGCCGAAGCCCCGGGTCTCGGCACCCGAGAGCGGGTTCTCGCCGCTACCGGCACCGCTGACCGTCGACGGCAGGTGATTGGCGGTCATGAACTCCACCGTCTTGGGACTCAGGATCCGCACGCCGTCGAGTTCACCGCCCCGGCGCACCATTTCGCTGAACCTCAGGTAGTCCATCGTCGACGACACGAGCCCGCCGCCGCCGGAGAACATCTGCGTCTCCTCGTAGGGCGCATCGAACTGAACCAGGCGTTCATCTTCGCGGTTCCAAGCGTGATTGGGGAGCAGCCGGTCGAGCTTGTCGGCTGGCACGTTGAAGAACGTGTCCTCCATACCCAATGGATCGAACAACCGCTCCTTCAGAAAGACATCGAACGACAGACCGCTCAAACGTTGCACCACCAGTCCGGTGACATCGACCGCCACGCTGTAGTGCCACCGCGCACCGGGTTCGAAGGCCAACGGCAAGGTGCCGAGGCGTTCGGCGAACTCGTCAAGATCCTTGCCGTCGAGCGGCTGGACTTCGCGGTATTTCTGGTCCACCGGGTCTTGCGGGTTGAAGCCGTAGGAGAGACCCGTGGTATGGGTCAAGAGGTGTCGCATGGTCATGGTCCGCTCGGCCGGGACCAACTCGCCTTCCACGAGGACGTCGAGATCGGTAAGCTCCGGCACGAACTTCTCGACCGGATCGGAGAGCGCGAACTTGCCCTCTTCGTAGAGCATCATCGCCGCCACCGCGGTGATGGGCTTGCTCATGGAATAGATTCGAAACAGCGCGTCCTTGGTGATCGGCCGATCGTCGTCCGCGCCGCGCTGGCCAACCGCCTCGAAGTGCACGATCTTGCCGTCCCGGGCGACCAGCGTGACCACGCCCGCGAGTTTGTCCTCGTCCACGTAGCGCTGGCTCAACGCCGTGATGCGGTTCAGGCGTTCAGCCGACATGCCTGCCTCGCCCGCCGGCGCTTCGACCAGCCCGGCCGGCGACGCTTCGACAGCCTCCGGCGCGTTGACCTGGATGTCCGAGACCTCGACACACCCCGGTAATCCAAAGACCAGCAGTGCTCCCAGCACGGCGATGCACTTCTTCATAAGGTCTCCCGATTTTCTTCAGACGAAACGCCGGAGTCTAACAGCCTGACACGGCCAAGCGGCTCACGTCTCGAGCACGTCGGCGTGGGTTTCCTTGAGGACGTTCTTCTGAACCTTGCCCATGGCGTTGCGCGGCAATTCGTCGACACGCACCACCCGCTTCGGGTGCTTGTAGCGGGCGAGCCTCCCCCCCAGGAACTGGTCCACGCGAGCCTGGTCCACGCCGTGCTCCGCGACCACCACGGCGACCACGGCTTCGCCGAAGTCCGGATGGGGAACGCCGATCACCGCCGATTCGACCACTTCCGGCATCTCGTCGAGCAATGCCTCGACCTCCTTCGGGTAGACGTTGTAGCCGCCGGAAATGACAAGATCCTTGGTGCGGCCGACTATGGTCAACCTGCCGTCGCCGCCCATGGCGCCCATGTCGCCGGTCACGAAGAACCCGTCGTCCCGGAATTCCTCCGCAGTCCTTTCGGGCTGTTGCCAATAGCCCTTGAAGACGTTCGGCCCCCGCAGTTCGATGTTGCCGACCTCGCCGCGCGGAAGTTCGTTGCCGTCGTCGTCCGCGACCCGGACGGCAATCCCAGGCAGGGCGAACCCCACGGTTCCCGCGACGCGCTCGCCTTCCAAGGGGTTGGAAGTATTCATCAGCGTCTCGCTCATGCCGTAGCGCTCGAGGATCTGAAAGCCCGTGCGTTGTTCGAAAGCGGCGAAGGTCTGCTCGGTGAGCGGCGCCGAACCCGAGATGAATACTCGCATGTTGCGGCACGATGCCGCGTCAAACGAGGGGTCGCCCAGAAGCCGGGTGTAGAACGTCGGAACGCCCATCAAGACCGTGGCACGCGAAAGTTGCTCGACGACTGCCGCGACATCGAAACGCTTGAGCAGTACGACCGGCGTGGCATGGAGGAATGCGCAATGCAACGCGACGAAAAGCCCATGCACGTGGAAGATGGGCAGCGCATGCAACAACACGTCGTCGTCGCGCCAACCCCACGCGGCACACAGAACCTCGGCATTCGTGGTCAGGTTGGCATGGGTGAGCATGGCGCCCTTGGGTCGTCCGGTCGTCCCGGACGTGTAGACGATCGCGGCGACGTCGTCGTCCGCCCGGTCCACGGTGGGGACCGTCGCGACCGCCGTCTCCCGCCAATACGAGCCGGATCCCTCACCGGCAAGAACGGCCACCGGCACCTCCGCATCGAAACGGCCGCCGGCCACGAACAGCGCCGGCCGGCAATCGGCGATGAAGTACTCCACCTCCGGCTGCGTGTACGCCGTGTTGATCGGCACGTACACCGCGCCGGATTTGACACACGCCAGGTAGAGCGCCACCGCCTCGGGCGTCTTCTCGGCCTGCACGAGGACGCGGTCGCCAACACCCACCCCCCAAGCGGCAAGCGCCACGCCGGCCCGGTCGACTTCGGCGAGCAGCCGTGCATAGGTCCAATCCCCACCACCCGGACGGATCAGCGCCGCAGCCTCCCCGGCACGGCGGAACGCGGCCTCGAAGAGCGAGTAGATGTTCATCGTCCAGCATTATCCCACCCCCCATCCCGCATCACCCATCGGCATGCACTGGCGTTTTCGCCATGCCGACCCAATAATCCGCGCCGGACGACGGCCTGGGACGGATTTGCGGTGACGACGGAATTGTGGCGGCCCAATCCGGCCGCCATCGCCGATGCGAACTTGACGCGGTTCGCGAGGGTATTGGGTATTGCGCAGCCCGACTACGCGGCACTGCACCGCTACTCCATCGATCACCGGGGGGAATTCTGGCAGGCGCTATGGGACTTCTGCGATGTCGTGGGCGAACGCGGGAACGGACCGGTGCTCGAAGACGGCGAGCAGTTCCCGGGCAGCCGATGGTTTCCTGGGACCCGGTTGAATTTCGCCGAGAACCTCCTTCGCTACCGGGACGACGCGGTGGCGATCGTCTCGGTGCTCGAGAACGGCAAGCGCCGGACGTTCACCTACCGGGAGTTGGCCATCGCCACCGCTGCGTTCCGGCACACGCTCCTCGACCTCGGGGTCTCGTCCAGTGACCGCGTTGCCGGCTGGCTTCCCAATGTCCCGGAGACGGTTGTCGCGATGCTGGCGACGGCAAGCATCGGGGCCGTGTGGTCGTCCTGCTCGCCGGACTTCGGCGTCGAAGGGGCGCTGGACCGGTTCGGTCAGATCGAGCCGAAGGTACTCATCGCGTGCGACGGCTACGAATACGGCGGCAAACGGTTCGATGTCCGCGAACGGGCGCACGCCGTGCAACGCGCCGCCGCCTCGGTCGAGCACCTCCTGTGGGTATCCCTATTGGGCGACGTCGAGGATGCGGTCTTGAGGGCTTCCCGGAAACATCCCGAAGCTCCCCTGGAGTTCGCCCGCCTACCCTTCGACCACCCGCTCTACGTGATGTACTCCTCGGGCACCACGGGCAAGCCGAAATGCATCGTGCACGGTGCCGGCGGCACGCTCCTGCAACACCTGAAGGAACACCAGCTGCACGCGGACCTGAAGCGCGCGGACACGCTCTTCTTCTTCACCACCTGCGGCTGGATGATGTGGAACTGGCTGGTTTCCGCCCTCGCCACCGGCTGCCGGGTGGTGCTCTACGACGGATCCCCGTTCCACCCCGGACCGAACGCGCTCGTGGACCTCGCCCAGAACGAGTCGATCACCCGGTTCGGCGTCAGCGCCAAATACCTCTCCGCCATCGAGAAGGCGGGCGTCAAGCCGCGCGAAACCCATAACCTAGAGGCTCTGCGATCCGTGCTGTCCACCGGCTCGCCACTCACCCACGAGGGCTTTCGCTACGTGTACCGGGAATTCAAGGACGACCTCGCGCTGCAGTCGATTTCGGGGGGCACCGACCTGATCTCCTGTTTCGCCCTGGGCTGTCCCTGGCTCCCCGTCCACGAGGGCGAGCTGCAGGCCAAGGGACTCGGCATGGCGGTAGACGTATTCGACGAGGATGGACAGCCGCTGGCCGCAGGCAAAGGCGAGTTGGTTTGCACGCGTTCATTCCCAAGTGCCCCGGTCGGATTCTGGAACGATCCCGGCGATGCCAAGTACCGGGAGGCGTATTTCGACAAGCACGAGGGCGTATGGGCCCACGGCGACTTCGCCGAGGTCACGGAGAGCGGCGGCTTGATCATCCACGGCCGCTCCGATGCCGTACTCAACCCCGGCGGCGTACGCATCGGGACGGCCGAGATCTACCGCCAGGTGGAGACCATCGACGAGGTCGTCGATTGCCTCGCCATCGGCCAGGCGTGGGAGGACGATACGCGCATCGTGCTGTTCGTCGTCATGCGCGACGGCATCGAACTCGACGACTCGATTCGGGACGTCATCAAGCACCGCATCCGCCGGCACGTAAGCCCCCGCCACGTCCCCGCCGTGATCGCCGCCGTGCCCGACGTACCCCGCACGCTGAGCGGCAAGATCGCCGAACTGGCGGTTCGCGACGTGGTTCACGGGCGTGAGGTGCGCAACACGACCGCGCTCGCGAATCCCGAAGTGCTCGAAGCGTTCAGAGAACGCGCGGAACTCGCGGACGATTGATGTGGTCGACTGCCGTCCTCACACCGCAATCCGACCTCGTCGTACGACAGTGTACGAAACACGCGCCTATTGTCGATAACCATACAAAATAAAGGATTCCAGTGACTCCCGATACTTGACTCCCGCTGCCAGCGAGCGCTATTGTCGGAACCTATCTTGGACCCACGAACCCTGACATGCCGGCCGCAAACGCTGCACGAAACACAGGAAGTGTGTCGGCGGGTACGATCGCAGGAAGCAAGCCGATGCCTGAGCGGACGCCCTACCAAACCGTCGAAGAGAGACTCGCCAGCGTCGAAACCAAAACCGACCGCCTAGTGCAGGAAGTCGACGCCGCGCGGATCGAAAACCAGGCCGCGTTCAAGGACCTCCGGAGTCTCATCGCCAACAACGATACCTCGATGCGAGCCGACTCGCAGGAGACGGAGAGTCGTCTCCGATCCGAGATCAAGGTCACCGAAGACAATCTCCGCTCCGAGATCAAGGGCACCGAAGACAAGCTCCGCTCCGAGATCAAGGGCACCGAAGACAAGCTCCGCTCCGAGATCAACAGATCGGAAGAGCGACTACGCGATCACATGACCACGATCACGAGCACCCTGCTCAACCATATCAGGCTAGTCGTTGCGATCATGGTCCCCGTGTCGTTGGGAGTAGTTGGGCTATTGGCCAAGGTGGTCTTCGACAGGGGCTAACTAAACCCCACCGGACCCCGCCGAACCCCGGAAACGGCGGCCTACTCAGCTTCTTGTCGCCGTTTCCGGTGCCTCCGGAACACCCAGGTGTAGATCAAGACGTTGATGGCGATCGCGGCGCAACCCAGCGCTATCCGAGCCGTGGGCGTCAGGATCCCTTCTTGGGCCAGGTCGGGGTAGACGATGGGCATAAGGTAGCGGGCGACGAAACCGCCCGGTCGTGGATCATCGCCACGTAAGGCATCCTCCAAGTAGGTGAGCGGACAGATCCAGTCCGCGAACTGCACCCACGCGCCCCAGGCAACCGCTGGCAGATGGATCCAGGCGACTCGGGGCCAACGCAGTGCGAACAAGCCGCCGCCGGCGACGAAAGCGATGAACGCCAGGTGCAGGACAACGACGACTTCGGCGCTGTTCATCGCACGCCCCGCCGTAGGCGGCTAGTCGACGGTGGCCACGGCAATCCGGTTCTCGATCTCACGCGCCCACATCTCCGGACCGGTGATGTGCACCGACTCGCCCCGGGAGTCGACCGAGACCGTGACAGGCATGTCCTTGACCTCGAACTCGTAGATGGCCTCCATGCCCAGGTCCTCGAAGGCAAGCTGCCTTGATTTGGTGATCGCCCGGGCGATCAGGTAGGCGGCTCCGCCCACGGCGATCAGCGATACGGCACCGAGGTCGCGAATAGCGTCAATCGCCACGGGCCCGCGCTCCGCCTTGCCGATCATGCCCAGGAGTCCCGTATGTTCGACCAGGGTTCGGGTGAACTTGTCCATGCGGGTCGCCGTCGTGGGGCCTGCTGGACCGATGACTTCGTCGCGCACCGGATCGACCGGCCCCACGTAGTAGATGAAACGGTCACGGAAATCGACCGGCAGCGGTGCATCCTGGGCGATCATGTCCACCAACCGCTTGTGGGCCGCATCGCGCCCGGTGAGCAGACGACCCGAAAGCAGCAGCGTCTCACCCGCCCGCCACGTAGCCGTCTCCGCACGAGTCACGGTATCGAGGTTCACGCGCCGGACATCCTCCCCCGGCCGGTAGGCGACTTCGGGCCAGTCGGAAAGGTCCGGTGGCTCGAACACCGCCGGTCCCGACCCGTCGAGTTCGAACTTCACGTGCCGGGTCGCGGTGCAGTTGGGGATCACCGCGACCGGCTTGGTGGCGGCATGCATCGGATACTCCAGCACCTTGACGTCCAGCACGGTGGTCAAACCACCAAGGCCTTGGGCACCGATGCCCAACGCATTGACCTTGTCGAAGATCTCGAGGCGCAGTTCCTCGGCGCGGTTGGTCGGCCCGCGCGCTCTCACGTCGTGGATGTCGATCGGTGCCATCATGGCTTCCTTCGCAAGCAGCATGGCCTTTTCCGGAGAGCCGCCGATGCCGATGCCCAGGATGCCAGGCGGACACCAGCCCGCTCCCATGGTCGGCACCATCTGAAGAATCCAGTCGACCACCGAGTCCGAGGGGTTGAGCATGGCGAATTTCGCCTTGGCCTCGCTGCCGCCACCTTTGGCTGCCACCTCGACGCCAAGCTTGTCCCCGGGCACGATCCGCGTATGGATGACCGCCGGCGTGTTGTCCCGGGTATTCGTCCGGCTGCCGTCCGGGTCCGCGAGGATCGAGCCGCGCAGCACGTTGTCCGGATGCACGTACGCGCGGCGCACGCCCTCGTTGATCATCTCGTCCAAGTCGTTGCCGCCCGCCCACGAAACGTCCATGCCGACATCCAGGAAGACGATGACGATGCCCGTGTCCTGGCAGATCGGCCGCTTGCCCAAGGCACACATCCGCGCGTTCTCGAGCACCTGCGCGAGGGCGGCCTTGGCGGCGGTCGACTCCTCCCGCTCGTAGGCGTCCGCCATGGCGCGGATGAAGTCCGGCGGGTGGTAGTAGGAGATGTACTGCAGGGCATCGGCGATGCTGCCGGTCAGGTCGTCGGCTTCGATGACGGTCACTCGGCACACCCTTGGCTGACGGTGGCACCGATTCTACGCTGCTCGCAATGAGTCACAATGAGTGAGCGAGTAAACTGTAACGAACCTCTAGGTTGACCAGTGTCGTGAAGATCGACACAGGTGAGACAGCAGGTGATGCTGCGTCCGATTGCCGCACTGCTGGCTGCGTCGGCCATCGTCGGCGGGGCGATCTTCCTGTGGTACCGGGATGCGGACTCGGCGCCGCCCGCCGCGTTGGACGACGTCGGGGATGGTGCGCCCGCATCGTTGAAGGAAGCGGCGTCTTTGTTGGCGCGCGTGTACCCGCTGGCGGACGATTGGGAGCGCAACGCCACGCTGTACGCGCTGGTGGCCGGCGCGGACCGGGCGCGGGTGGAGACGTTGATCGCCGCCGCGAAAGCGCTCGAACCGCGGGTTCCGCATCGCTACGACATCGTCCGTGTCCTCTACATGCGGTATGCCTCCGTGTCCCCGGAGGCGGCGGTCGATCACGTCCTCGTGAGCGATGCGAAGCCGAGCTGGATCGGCGTCGTGTTCGGGGCCTGGGCCGAGAGGAACCTGGATTCGGCTTTGGCGAGGGCGTCGGCGCTCGGCCCGGTGGCCAAGGGCGTCGCGGCCCGAGCCATTCTCGCCCTGGACCTGACGCCGAAGCAGCGGCTAGCAGTGGCCAAGCGCCTTGGCATGGAGACGGCGTTGGCGGAGTTGTCGCTTTGGGAACACAGGCACCGGCCCGGAGAACCGCCGGCGCTGGCTTGGCACCGGGCGACATCGCTGCAAGAAGATCCGCAGCGAGGCGAAATCATGTTGCAGGCGGCCTTGGCCTGGGCCGCCGACGATCCCCCCTCGGCGTGGGAGGCGGTGGAAGGGCATTTCGCGAGCCTGCCGATCCGCGACCGCGAATTCGCCATCCTGGACGTGATGAGGGAAGTGGTGGAGGTATGGGCGGCCAACGATCCCGCCGGCCCGGCCCTTTGGCTGCGCGACGCGGTGTTCCAACGCGGGATGAGCGCCACCCCGTACGCGGCTGCTTCGTCCAAAGTCGACTACACGCTCGGCATGGCGATGATGCGTCCGCTGGCGCGAAGCAATCCACGAGCGGCGTGGGAGATCGCCCAGGCGATGCCGGTCTCGATTCGCAAAGACGTGTTCTGGAACCTGGCGCAGACGGACGCGGACGCGGCCCTGGAACTCTACGGGAGCAGGCCAAAGCCCATGATCGCGCAAAGACCTCCACCGCGCCTGCGAGGCGCGCGGACGCAAGTTCAAGGTACACTCGAACGGGAGGGAGGGATTCATGGCCGAAGCTGTGTCCTACACCGAGGGCGAACTCGCGCTCGCCACAGGCAAAATCAAGTATCTCGAACAGGGTTCCGGGGCGCCGGTCGTCATTCTCCACCATAGCTGGGGAAGCCCGGGCTGGCTGCCTTTCCACGACCGGCTGGCGGCGGTCCACCGCGTGATCGTGCCGGACATGCCCGGTTGGGGCGGCTCCGAGCGTCCAGCCTGGGCCCGGGATCCCCGGGATATCGCGATCATCGTGACACGTCTGCTCGCGCGGCTCGAACTCGACGCCGTCACGCTCGTGGGGCTCGGTTGCGGTGGCTACGTGGCCGCCGAACTCGCGACCATGAACCCTTCGAGGCTGGCCCGACTGGTACTGGTCGGTTCGGCGGGCCTGCAACCCAAGACGGGCGAGATCATGGACCAGATGATGCTCTCGCATCGCAAATACATCGAGGAGAGCTTCCGGGACGCAGAGACCTACCACGACTACGTGGGCGAAGAACCACCGGACGACATCCGGCAGCTTTGGGATCTGTCCCGCGAGATGACCGCACGCGTCACCTGGAAGCCCTACATGTTCAACCGCCGCCTGGAGCCTCTGCTTGGCGACCTGGATGTGCCGACCCTCATCGTCTGGGGTGAGAAGGACAAGGTGGTTCCGTTCGAGTGCGCCAAGCAGTTCGAGGCCGCCATCCCGAACGCCCGGATCGAGGTCGTGGCAGGTGCCGGCCATGTCGTCGAACTGGAGGAACCCGACCAACTCGCTGCCCTTGTCGGGAGCGCCTGAGCCCCGAGCCATCCTAAGAGAGACGAAACATGTTCATCGGACACTTCACGGAACGCCCCTACCAGGATCCCAAGTCGGGGTACTTCGGCGCCACCGGACGCAGCCTCATGGACCTCGGCATGTCCAACGCCAGCTACGACCCAAAGCTCGGCGCCGACCTCTACAACCGCTACCTCGACGAGCGCGTGTTCGCCGAGGAGATGGG
>JAPOYW010000628.1 GCA_026706425.1 Gammaproteobacteria bacterium | reverse complement strand
CTGGTAGACGTGGCCGGACGCGTCGAGGTCGAATGCCGCGGTGCCGCCGATCCAGCCGTCCTCGGCGTCCCGGGTCAGGACCGCCGTGCGGGCGGACACCTTGCCGAGACCGTAGACGTTGTTGATGGCGCCGGGCCCGTTCGTGTTGTCGAGGGGGAATGCCCCGGCATGGCCCAGGAAGGCATCGGGCTTGACGGCGCTCGCCATCAACCGCGCCCGCAACGCGGCGGGTTCCTCCTTGAGTTCAGGTATGGCGTCCATGACCAGCGCCGCCACGCCGACCACCGCTGGCGACGACATGCTGGTGCCGGAATATACGTTGTAGCCGCCTCTTGCGCCCCTGCCCCGGGCCGAGGCCACGGACACGCCCGTGCCGACGATCTTCGGCATCAGCCGGCCGTCCAGGGTCGGCCCCTGGCTGCTGAACGCCGCGATGTCGCCGATGTTCTGCGCCGCCCCGACGGACAGGACGTTCTTCGCGCCCGCCATGCTCGACGACGCAGCGCTGCTGCTATTGCCGGCGGAAGTCACGAACAACTGGCGGGCGGCCCAGACGGAGGCGTCGATCTTGCGCTCGACGACGGAACGGCCCGCCCAGATGTCCGACGTCACACCCAAACTCGAGTTGATGACCAAGGCCTTGCGCGCCACGTCGTCACCGCCGCAAGCGGTCGGCGTGGCGAACCAGTCCATGGCTCGGTTCCAGCCCAGCGCGGACGCTGTGCCGTAGCTGCTGACGGCCTTGGCGAAACGGATGTCCTGAATCAGGGGGGCCATGCCGACGCGGTTGGCGTCCGCGGCGCCGTTGCCCAGGACGATGCCGGCCACATGCGTGCCGTGGTGCCCGAAGTCGAGCCAAAGGTCTTGATCTTCTTCGCGCAAGGCGGTCCCACCGGTGAAATTGGCGCCGCAGATGCTGCGGCGGTTCGACGAGATGTCGGGGTGGTCGATGTTCAGTCCGGTGTCCATGACGCCGACCGTGACGGATGCGCCGCCGGTGCCCACGAACGTCCCGGTCGCGGCGTCGTAGCTGCGCAGCGCATCGGCGCCCATGGCCGGCGCCGCGATCTCGAGTGTCGGCACGACCCGGCCGATGGACTCCACCGCCAGCACGAAGTCGGCTTGCGAAATCGGCCCCAGGGCGGTTAGGGGTATGGTGGCCGCATAGGACCGGATCGAGGGATCAAACCCGCCGACGTCCGCGCCGAGCTGCATGAGAGCCCGACGCCACTGGCCATCCGGGTCGTCCGACATCAGCGTGATCCACACCGGAACCTCTTCGTGGATATTGGTTGCCAAGCGTTCATTCAGCGTGTCGGTGATCTTGCGGTCGGCCGGCACGGCGCCCAGACCGGCTACCGATTGGGCTGCGGCGATTGCCCGGAGGTTCGAAGGGTCACCCGGCAGACGGGCGCGAACCAGATCGCCGGCTCGGCCGAGTACTTCCCCGCCGTGTGCCGCGAGCAAAGCGTCGAGTGTTTCGAGATCCGCTTCTTCGGCCAGCTTGACCCAACCGAACGACCAGTCGCGCCCGGACGCTGCGGCCAGTTCGGCCACGGCGTCGTCGCCAAAGGCCATCCACGCGGGTGGATCCTCAGGTGCTTGTTCGCGGTCGAAGTCCTCGGCGGTCATGGGTCCCCGCGCGACCTCGTGGTAGGCGGTGAACGAATAGCCCTCCGGGGGCGTGGCTTGGTGGTCGGTCGGCGGCGCCGGATCGAAACCCGGTGGCGCGCTGGTTTGGTTAGCCAGCTCCACCGCGTCGTTGCCGGACGGCGCGGCGACCGCGTCGATGGCTTCGCTTTCGGCAGCGATCAGCGAAATCGCCGCGCTGCTGGCGAGTCGGTCTTTCTCGGTCTCATCTAGCGCCGTCTCGGCGTCTCCTGGGCTGACTTGTCGTTCGCCGACGTTCAGCCCCAGGTAGACGACAACCGCGACGGCGGCGACGGCGAGACCCGTGGCAGTGAGTTTCTTGGACATTGTTCAGATCTCCATCAAATTTGGACAGGCAGTCCCAACTAACCCAATTCGTAGAGGATCCAGGTGGCGCTGTTAAGCGGGTGCCTATTCGGCGATGCGAATACTCATCGACCATCTAAGGAGCGGGGACCGCCAAGGTGCGGCGATAGTATCGCGTCTTCTGATTCGGTCAAGGGTGTACGTGTGGGATGTGTGGGATTTTTGTAGTGCCGAGGCGCTACGGGTTGGGGAGCACCAGGAAGTGGACCGCCGGTTCCTAGAGGCGCTCCGCTACCCGCCGATAGGGCGGGAGCGGCTGCGGGAACGAGCCCTGGTAGTGGTCGCTCATGCGCTGAATGCAGGCGATGGCAACCTGCGCCTGGCGTCGATCGGCCAGGACGAACGCGTCGAAGCCGCATCGATGCATGTATTCGGTCAGATCGGGAACGATCTCGCCGAAGGCACGAAGCTCGCCCGCGTAGCCGTAGCGTGTCCTTAGAAGCTTGCCCAACGACAACCCGCGGCCGTCGGCGAAAACGGGGAAACGCACGGCAATCACCGGGGCTCGGACGATCTGTGACGCGACTTCCTCGATCTCGGCGTCCCCCTCAAGCCAAACGCCCGCGCCATCGGGGGACTCGAGCCACGCACGCAATGGGGCAATCAGTCCGGGTCGGGCCGGACCGTCTTCCGCGAGCGTCCAATTGTCCGGGACGGCGACGGGCGTTTCGAAGTGGCCGAGCCGGCTTCGGGGTGCCTTAACCAGCACGGGCGGTCTTCTCGAACCGATTCGCCGGTGGGCTGGCGGAAGGAAGGCGAGTGGCAACCGTCTTCGGGCGGGAACTCCTGACACGTACCGGGTCGTTCGTCGAGTAGATGCGCAGCTTGAAGGGTTCGACACCAATACGTCGGACCGTGTCTAGGAATATCTCCCCGTCGGTCCTTTGCTCGACGTATACATCGAGGATGCGCTCGATCACGGTTGGAATCTCGGCGCGGCTGAAGGCGGGCCCGAGTATCCGGCCCAGCGAAGCGTCGTCGGCCTGGTTGCCGCCGATGGATACCTGGTAGAACTCCTCGCCCCGCTTGTCGACACCGAGAATGCCGATGTGACCGACATGGTGGTGGCCGCAGGCGTTCATGCAGCCCGAGATATTGAGGTCTATGGGACCCAAGTCGTGCAGGTAGTCGTAGTCGTCGAAGCGGCGCTGGATGGCTTCGGCGATGGGAATCGACTTGGCGTTGGCGAGGGCGCAGAAGTCGCCGCCGGGACAGCAGACCACGTCGGTCAGCAAGCCCGCATTGGCTTGACCGAGCATCTCTGCGCACGCCAGGTCGAACAGTGTTCTCAAGTCCCGTTGGCGGACATCGGGCAACACCAGGTTCTGCTCGTGGGAGATCCGGATCTCGCCGAATCCGAAGCGTTCGGACCAGGAGGCCACGGCATCCATCTGTTCGTCGGCGATATCGCCGGGCGGTACACCGGTTGCCTTCGTGGATAGCGTCACGATGGCGTAGCCGGATTGCCTGTGCGGCGCGACGTTGTGACGCATCCACGCGTTGAAAGCCGGATTCCGAAGTCGTTCCGACGCCAGCAAGGCGCCTTCGCCGGGCAGCTTTTCGTACGGCGGGGCCTTGAAGTGGTCGCGTATGCGCGCGACCTCGGTGGCGGGCAGTTGGGTCGGCCCGTCGCGGAGGTGCTCCCACTCGGCGTCCACCAGCTCGCGGAACTTCTCGGGCGTCAGGGCGCGCACCAGGATCTTGATCCGCGCCTTGTACTTGTTGTCGCGACGGCCGTAGCGGTTGTAGACCCGGAGGATGGCCTCGAGATAGGTGAGCAGATCCTTCTCGGCCAGTCCTTCGCGGATCGACTTGCCGACCACCGGAGTTCGACCGAGGCCGCCCCCGACCAGGAAGTCGAAGCGGGGCGTGCCATCCTCGCCGAGGCGAACCTGGATGCCAATGTCGTGGACATGGGTCGCCGCGCGATCCGTGCCGGCCCCGTTGACCGCGATCTTGAACTTGCGCGGCAGCCAGTCGAACTCGGGATGATAGGTGGACCACTGCCGGATGATCTCGCAATAGGGCCGGGCATCGACGACCTCGTCGGCGGCGACGCCGGCGAATTGGTCGGTCGTGATGTTGCGGATGCAGCTGCCGCTGGTCTGGATGCAATGCATCTGAACCTCGGCGAGACGGGCCAGAATGTCCGGCACCGCTTCGAGTTCCGGCCAGTTGATCTGCATATTCTGCCGGGTGGACAGGTGGCCGTAGCCCTTGTCGAAGTCCCGTGCGATCGCGGCGAGCGCCCGAAGCTGTGTGGCCGTCAACATCCCGTATGGCACGGCGATGCGCAACATCGGCGCCAGACGCTGGATGTAGAGCCCGTTGCGTAGCCGCAGTTGCTGGAACTGGTCCTCGGCAAGTTCCCCGGCCAGGAAGCGCGTCGTCTGGTCCCGGTACTGTTCGACGCGCTCCTCGACGAAACGCTGGTCGAAAACGTTGTATTGGTACATGTTCGCACCATTCGGACCGGTCCTGAGCCGCAACACGTTGCCAGAAACCGCCCGGCAGGAGAAACAACGAAACCGACTATCCTTAGAACCATCGCCACCGCAGCGATGGACCCCCCTCGTGTCAGTCGGGGCGGGAGAAAGACAGCCAGCGCTCCGCTTCCGCCGTCGCGATGCCCTTGCGCCGGGCATAGTCGGCCAGTTGGTCGTCGCCGACCCGGCCAACGCCGAAGTACCGGGCATCCGGATGGGCGAAATACCACCCCGCGACGGTCGATGCCGGCCACATGGCGAAGTTCTCCGTGAGCTTCGCCCCGGTGCGCCGGGTGGCGTCGAGAAGCTCGAACAGGGTTGTCTTCTCGGAGTGGTCCGGGCACGCCGGGTAGCCGGGCGCGGGTCGTATGCCGCGATAGCGCTCGGCAATGAGTTCGTCGTTGCTCAAGGTTTCCTCTGGCTCGTAGCCCCAGTAGCTCTTGCGCACCCTTTGGTGCAGGGCTTCCGCGAATGCCTCGACCAATCGGTCGGCCAGCGCCTTGACCATGATCGAGTGGTAGTCGTCGTTCCCGAATTGCCGGAGGACCCGGGCCATGTTCACGTCCACGCTGACCAGGAAGGCGCCCAGATGATCCCGTTGGGGGAACTCGGCGACGAAGTCGGCGAGGCAACGGTTGACCGTCGCGTTGGGGTTCTGCTGACGCAGGTGATGCAGCCGGGCGAGGGAGGGGTCCCGGTTCTCGTCGGTCCAGAGGTCGATGTCGTCGGTCCCCGCCCGGTTCGCAGGCCAGAAACCGACGACGCCGCGCGCCGTCAGCGATGCGGTGTCGACGATCTCGGCGAGCATCTTCCGGGCGTCCCGGTAGAGGTCGGTGGCGGAGTCGCCGACCACGGGGTCGTCGAGGATGGCGGGAAATCGGCCAACCAACTCCCAAGTGCGGAAGAACGGCGTCCAGTCGATGTAGTCGATCAGGGCTTCGAGGGGATAGGCGTCAAACGTGCGCAACCCCAGGAAGGAAGGGACCGGGGGGGTGTAGGTCGACCAGTCGAAAGCGGGGCGACGCTCCCGGGCCTCCGAATACGGTCGTAGCGGACGCTGGCGGCGCCCGGCGTTTCGGTCCCGGACAGTCTGGTAGTCTTCGGCGATTGCGGCCAGGAATCCGCCGCGGAGTTCATCGGACACCAGCGACTGGCAAACGCCAACGCTACGCGAGGCGTCGGTCACGTAGACCACCGGATGTCCGTACGCCGGATCGATCTTGACGGCCGTGTGGGCTTTCGAGGTGGTCGCCCCGCCGATCAGCAACGGGATCGTCATTCTCCGCCGCTGCATCTCGGTTGCGACATGGACCATCTCGGCAAGCGAAGGCGTGATGAGCCCGGACAGGCCCACGAGATCCGCGCCGATCCGCTCGGCGGTGTCGAGTATCGTTTCGGCGGGAACCATGACACCGAGATCGTGGATCTCGAAGTTGTTGCATTGGAGTACGACGCCGACGATGTTCTTGCCGATGTCGTGGACGTCGCCCTTTACCGTGGCCATGACGATCTTGCCGCGGGTTTCGATCCCAGCGGTGTGATCCGGGTCTTGCGCCGCGGATGCTCTCTCGGCCTCGATGAACGGAACGAGATGGGCCACGGCACGCTTCATGACCCGGGCGCTCTTGACCACCTGGGGCAGGAACATCTTGCCGGCGCCGAACAGGTCGCCGACTTCGTTCATGCCGCGCATCAGCGGGCCCTCGATGCCCTCGAGGGGGCGGTCGGCATTCAGTCGGGCTTCCTCGGTGTCTTCGACGACGTAGCGGTCAACGCCGCTGACAAGGGCGTGGCTCAGGCGCTCCTCGACGGACGCTTCCCGCCACTCGCCGTCCTCCTGCTGAGACGCGCTGCCGGCCCCGCTGAAGCGTTGGGCGACTTCAAGCAATCGTTCGGTGGCGTCGTGACGCCGATTGAGCACGGCGTCTTCGACGGCAACCTTGAGATCGGGCGGAACGTCCTCGTAGATTGCCAGTTGGCCGGCGTTCACGATCCCCATCGTCAAACCGGATTCGATGGCGTGGTATAGGAATACCGCGTGGATCGCTTCCCGTACCCGGTCGTTGCCTCGGAACGAAAACGATATATTGCTGACGCCGCCGGAGGTGTGGGCAAGCGGGTAGTTCTCGGTCTGCCAGCGCACCGCATCGATGAAGTCCCGGCCGTAGTTGCGGTGCTCCTCGATGCCGGTGGCGATGGCGAAGATATTGGGATCGAAGATGATGTCTTCCGGCGGAAACGCGGCGTCCTCCACCAGCAGCCTATAGGCCCGGGTCATGATTTCCTGGCGCCTGGCGAGCGTGTCGGCTTGGCCGGACTCGTCGAACGCCATCACGATCGCCGCGGCACCGTAGCGGCGACACGCTCGGGCCTGGGCGAGGAACGGGCCTTCGCCGTCCTTCAAGCTGATGGAGTTGACCACCGACTTGCCCTGGACGCACCGAAGCCCGGTTTCGATCACGTTCCAGTTGCTGGAATCGATCATGACGGGGACCCGCGCGATGTCGGGTTCCGCCATGGCGAGATCGAGAAAGCGCTGCATGGCGGCGGGACCGTCGGTCATGCCCTCGTCCATGTTGACGTCGATGATCTGGGCGCCGTTCTCGACCTGTTGTCGTGCGATGTCCAAGGCGTCGTCGTAGTTCCCGGCCTTGATGAGTCGTCGGAAGCGGGCGGACCCGGTCATGTTGGTCCGCTCGCCGACGTTCACGAACAGGGAATCCTCCTCGATGACCAGCGCTTCTAGACCCGCGAGCGCCAGCCGGGGTCTTTGGACCGGGGTCGCCCGTGGCCTGGCCTTGCGGGCCCGCTCGCTAAGCGCGCGGATATGTTCCGGGGTCGTGCCGCAGCACCCGCCGACCAGGTTGACGAGACCGCGGTCCATGAAGTCGCCGAGGGTCTCGGCCATCTCTTCGGGGGTCTCGTCGTACCCGCCGAACTCGTTGGGGAGGCCGGCGTTCGGGTGTACGCTCACGAACGTCGTGGCGACGTTCGCGAGGGCCTCGACGTGGGGCCGCAGGGCTTCGGACCCGAGCGCGCAGTTCAGACCGACAATCAACGGCTCGGCGTGGCGGATCGAATGCCAGAACGCTTCCGGGGTCTGGCCCGACAGCGTACGGCCGCTGGCGTCCGTTATGGTGCCGGAAACCATTACCGGCAAACGCCGTCCGGTATTCTCGAAGAGATCCTCCAAGGCGTACAGCGCGGCCTTGGCATTCAGCGTGTCGAACACCGTTTCGACCATCATGAGATCGACACCGCCGGCAACGAGCCCCCGTGCGGCTTCGGAGTAGGCTTCGACGAGCTCGAAGAACCGAATGTTGCGTGCGCCCGGGTCGTTCACGTCCGGTGAGATGCTGGCGGACCGATTGGTGGGTCCCATGACCCCGGCGACCCACCGCGGTCGCCCGGGTCGGCTGAATTCGTCGGCTGTTCGGCGTGCTATCTCCGCCGCCGCGACATTGATCTCGTAGACGGCGCCCTCGAGTCCGTAGTCTGCTTGCGCGATCCGCGTGGCGCTGAAGGTATTCGTCTCGATGATGTCCGCGCCGGCTTCCAGGTACGCTCGATGCGTTGCCGACACGATGTCGGGTCGGGTCAGCGAGAGAACGTCCCCGTTGCCCTTGAGAGACAGGTTGTGACCGTCGAAACGGTCGCCCCGATAGTCGGTTTCGGCCAGGTCGTAGGCTTGCTGGATGGTGCCGGTGGCCCCGTCGAGGATCAGCAGGCGTTCGGTAAGGGCCCGGGTTAACGGGGAGATTGTGGTTGGGTCGTCCGACATGCCAGCTCCAAGAGGGCAATCCTACGGCGCGTACCCCCAGAGCGGCGTGAACGTGGCCGAGATTTGGCGTGAAGGGGCTTCATGGCACCTCGATGCTCGGGGGCGCTGATCCGACAAGGTGCTAAGATGCGATCGCCCGGAGGACTGGACCGCCGACCGTACACCAGGAAGGCCCGTTGGGGTAGTAGTTCTGACGATGGATCGCGTTGCCGTCTTTGTCGATGCCGGCTACCTGTTCGCGGAGGGGGCTCGGGTTTTGTCCGGTCGAAAGGTGGCACGGTCCGATGTCTTGCTCGACCATAGTATCGCCGTCAGCGAGCTGGCGCGCTTCGCCGGATGCAAATCGGGAATGCCCCTGTTGCGGATCTACTGGTACGACGCCACGGCGAACCGTCCGACCCGCTCACAAGTGGCGTTGGCCGAACAGGCCGATGTCAAGCTGCGGCTTGGTCGCGTCGATGCCGACGGGCGCCAGAAGGGAGTCGATGCGCTGATCGCCAGGGATTTGGTTACCTTGGCCCGTAACCGGGCGATGGCGGATTGCGTATTGCTTTCCGGGGACGACGACCTGCGTGTTGCCGTTTCCGAGGTCCAGCAACTCGGTGTCCGCGTGCATCTTGTCGGCGTGTGTCCCGCCCCGCGGACCCAGTCCCGGTTGCTTCGACAAGAGGCCGACTCGACGAGCGAATGGGGTGCCGACGTGCTCCGGGTCTTCATGCACTGTCGACCTCGCAGTACCGGGCGCGGCGATGGCGTGGAGAAGGGCATCGACCTTGCGCGGCCGGGGATCCGCTCGTGGCGTGCCGCCCGCACGACAGGTTCGGTTCGCGACATCGCCCGGCAGGTTGCCCGGCAGGTCCTGATCAGGGAATTCGCAGTTCGGACCGGTCGCTATCCCTGATCGGAAGATCCGGCGGGTATGGACGATTTGCGCGGCGCCCCCAGCCGGTTTAGTATTTCCGAGTGTTTTGGTCGGGAATAACCAATGGTCGATATCTCCGAAGCCGCCCAGGGCTATCTTCGCGGCCTCCTGGCCAAACAGGATCCGGGCTGCGGGATACGCATATTCGTGGCCCAGCCCGGGACGCCGAACGCGGAGACCTGCATCGCATACTGCCGGGACGGTGAACAGCAGGACGACGATTCGCCGGTGGCGTACGATGGTTTCACCGCGTGGTTCGAGTCCCGTAGCGAACCCTATCTTGCCGATGCCGTGGTGGACTTCCAGGAAGACCGGTTGGGTGGCCAGTTGACCATAAAGGCTCCGAACGCACGGGTGCCCAGCGTCGACGAGAATTCGCCGCTGGAGGACCGCATCAACTACGTCCTCTACAACGAGATCAACCCCGGTTTGGCCGCACACGGCGGTCAAGTCACCTTGGTCGAGGTGGTGGACGAGAGCGCTGCGGTTCTGCAGTTCGGCGGTGGGTGCCAAGGCTGTGCGGCGGTCGACATCACCCTGAAGCAGAGCGTCGAGCGGTCCTTGTTGGAACAGATTCCGGAACTCACCGAGATCCGGGATGTCACCGACCACTCGATGACGGAAAACGCCTACTACCGATAGGACCGGCAAAGGCCTCCGCGCCCGTCAACGGCGCAGACTCCTAGGCCCGTCCCCTTGGCACCGTGCCTTGCTCGGTCGTAATCGAGCGTGTCAGGACGCTTTCGCGGGCACCAGTCGGCTGACCAACGGTTCGTGAAGCGTCGCTGCCAGGCGGCGCAGCATGGTTTCGGTGTCGTCCCAGCCGACGCAGGCGTCGGTGATCGACACGCCGTAGGCCAGGTCGGCGCCGATGGTTTGGTTGCCTGCTTCGATGTTGCTCTCGAGCATGATCCCCACGATGGAGCCGTTGCCAGCGATGATCTGGCTGGCCACGGCGTCCAAGACCAGGCCTTGGCGTTCGTGGTTCTTGTTCGAATTGGCATGGGAGCAGTCGATCATGATGTTGCCCGGCAGTCTGGCGTCCAACAGCTCTGATTCGCACCGTTCGACCGCCCGGGCATCGTAGTTCGGTCCGGAGTCGCCCCCGCGCAGCACGATATGGGCGTGGGGATTGCCCCGGGTTTCGATTAGCGCGACGCGCCCGAGGGCGTCGATCCCGAGGAACCGATGCGGCTTGGAGACCGCCTTGAGCGCATTGATGGCCACGGCGACGGAGCCGTCGGTGGCATTCTTCAATCCGACCACCGACGACAATCCGGATGCCATCTCCCGGTGCGGCTGCGATTCCGCCGTGCGCGCACCGATTGCGGACCAGGCGATCAGATCCTGCAGGTATTGGGGCGTCATCGGATCCAGTGCTTCCGTCGCAACGGCCAGGCCGCGGGCTCCGATGTCGACCAGGATCCTGCGGGCGAGACAGATTCCATCCTCGACATGACCGGTGTCGTCGAGATATGGATCGTTGATCAGGCCTTTCCACCCCGTGGTCGTACGGGGTTTCTCGAAGTAGGCACGCATGACGATGTAGAGCGTGTCTCGCATCTCGGCCGCCAATCGCGCCAGTCTGTCGGCGTAGTCGAGAGCCGCGAAGGGGTCGTGGATGGAGCAGGGTCCCACGACAACCAGCAGCCGGTGGTCACGGCGTTCCAGGATGTCCTTGATTCGTCGCCTGGCGTCCGCGACTCGCCGGCGCAGTTCGTCGTTCGCCGGATGCCGGCGCTTGACCTCCTCGGGCGTGGGCAGCGTCCGCTGCGCCTCGAACCTCAGGTTCTCCGTTTCGATTGTCACAGTCGTCCCTCAACAAAAACCCCGATGGCCATGTCGCCGATCGGGGTCTTTGCGAAGGGCGACCAATGGCGCCCTCGGTGTGAGTACGCCTTACCGTTGGAAAAACCAATACCACGCGCTGGCGGTGGCTACGGCCAAGCCCGTCGGATCGGTATCGGTTGGCGTCCCTTTCATTTCGCGGGGAATTCTGCGCGTGGCGCGATCCCGGTGTCAAGGCTTGAGATCGGCCAATGTGCCTTGTTTCTTCGCGGTGGATACGTTGCAGGCGTAGCGGAAATGCGCGTGTGGTATTCTGCGGACTCGTTCAAGCAGCGGAATCCCGGCAAAAGGCATGTGGCACCTAATCGAGGACTTCTTCGAGCAGGGCGTGGTGGTCAAGCTGTTTCTGGCGGTTGGCTGGCTCGCCGTTGTCATCATGATCGCAAGCCTGATCAACCTCCTACTGTTCTAGCGCCACGTCCCCCTCGACGAATGTGGCTCAAGTCGCTCACCGACGAACAGCGCGAAGCCCTGCTTGGGCTTGCCCACAACGTCGTCGTCTCCGACGGGATTCTCGACCCGAACGAGGAGGACATGATCGACGAATTCAAACGGGAGATGGCCTTGAAACCGGATGTGGTCTCGGACTACCTGGAGCTTGACGGGATCGGTGAGATCTTCGACTCCCGCCGGGCGCGCACTGTCGCCGTGTTGAACCTGCTGCGACTGTCGTACGTCGATGGGGCGTTCGAAATCGAGGAGGAGTGTCTGCTGAAGGAGGTCGCAAGGGCCTTCGGGATCAGCGACGCCGATTTCGCCTTGATGGACAACTGGGTCCGGCGCCTTGTGGGCCTGGAACGGGAAGCGCGCGACCTCATGGCGCCTTGATGCGGTCTGATCTGGGTGATCAGGATGCGCCGTCGCCCAGCAGTACCCGTTTCGCGAGGTTCAAGGTCGCCGCGAGGTAGTCGCTACCGCCCCGGTCCGGATGCAGCTTCTGCATGAGGCGCCGGTGCGCATCGACGATTTGTTCCTTGGAGGCCCCGGACGACAGGCCGAGAACGGCAAGAGCCTGCTCCCTGTCCATTTCCCGCTCGGCGGAGGGTCGCTGACGCGTGGTGTCTTCGTCGGACCATCCGGGGAACCGACGGTCCAGATAGGCTTCCAGCAACTGCAACGAGTCGGCCTTCACGAATTCGCGATGGAGCATCCGAAGCGCCGCGAGATCGAGACTCGAAAGGCGCTTGCCGGCGAACGTTCCCGCCAGGACTTCGCCGTCCATGTCACCGCTGTCGTGGACTAGCGTCATCCGCAATTCGTCGGTGGCAACCGTCGAGGTGGACGGGTGGTCATTGCCGGGCGGCGACGTGCCGGCGCCTTGCATCCTGGAACGAATGAAATGCCCGACCAGCGGTCCGAGGACGAGCCCCAGCGCCCAGCGAATGAACGGAAGTGCACCCGCGAAGAGCGCGGCGAGCCAATGCAGGCGTCCGCTTCCCGCCATGATCGCCAATGTGGCGACGAGTAGGGATGCGGCGGTCCAGCCGGCTTTGGAAAGCCGACGCGGACGATTGCCTGAGGCGAGTTCGCGCCACAGCACGATGAACGAGACGGCGCCGATGGCGACCGCAATGACGACGGCGATCATCGCGGCATCAACGGGGGAGCTGCGTGAGCATGTCTCGCGCGAGGCGATGTTCGATCTCGCGGAGACCGGAACGGCCCCGGGCCGCGTATCGCGCCACCGCACCGAACAGGGTGCGAAGTTGATCGGCGCTGCCGGGAGCAAAAGGCGCGTAGGCGCCCCCGGTAATGCGGGCGACATCCCGGAATATCCGGGCGGCCCTGGGGTCGTGGCCCTCCTGAAAGACGAAGAAAGGCACCTTGAAGAGGGCAAGCCGCCCGGCGGCAGCGGTCACCTGGCCATGGCCCTCCTCGCAGGCGTCGCCGACGAATACGGCAGCCTTGACGCGAACGGCACGGGCTTCGGCCAGCGCGTGGGCCAGTACGCGCTGGATCTGCGTAAGTCCGCCCCGACAGACGACACCGGTCATCCGCCGGAGCAGATCCGGTGGGGAGGTGGACCAAGGGGACGCGTTGAACTCCTCGAAACCGCGGTAGTAGACCAACTGCACCGCGAGATCACCGGGGTCGGCGGAGTTGTCCGCCGCAGCCCGAAACAGCTCCGCGTGCAGGTTCATCGCCATGTCCCACGTGGGCTCTCTGCTGGCCGTGGCGTCGAGTGCGAAAAGAATGCGATTCGGCTCCGCGCCCGTCCTTGCCGGGGGATTGCTGGCGGCGACGTCGGCAAGGAATCGCGCGACGGCATCGCGGGGAGCAGGAGTCTTGGCCAACGCTTTGCACCGGGAGACGAGGCGCTTATGATGCGTATGCTTGACGGTTCGGGCAATACGTCTCAACGCTTCAAGGACCGAGGGGAGTGCGATTGGAACAGGCCGAGGTCATGCGCTGGCTGGAGGAACTCAAGGTCGAGCATCGCGACCTCGACGAGGTGATCAAGTACCTGATCGAGACCGGGCACAAGGACCATATGAAGGTGCAGCGCCTGAAGAAGCGCAAGCTCCGATTGAAGGACTCGATAGCAAAGCTCGAAAGCCAGCTCATTCCGGACCTCGATGCCTGATCCGGATACGTTTCTCACGGTTGCGATCTCCTCCCGGGCGTTGTTCAACCTCGATGCGTCCGATGCCATCTTCCGGAACGACGGCCTGGAAGCGTATCGGCGCTATCAGATCGACCGAGAGAACGAGCGGCTGGAACCCGGAGATGGCTTTCACTTTGTAAAGAAACTCCTGAATATCAATCGGTTGATCGGCAAACGTCGAGTTGATGTCATCCTCTTGTCGCGCAACTCGGCCGATACCGGCCTGCGCGTGTTCAACTCGATCAGTGCCCATCGACTGGACATCGTTCGGGCTGCGTTCTCATCCGGCGAGAGCCCCTATCGTTACGCGGCAGCGTTCGGTTGCGACCTTTTCCTTTCCACGGAGCCGGACGATGTTCGCCAGGCGTTGCAGAACGACATCGCGGCGGCGAACCTGCTGAGTTCGCGCAAGACCGGGAACACGTCCCAGTCCTTGCGGATTGCCTTCGACGGCGACGCCGTACTGTTCTCCGACCAGGCGGACCGGATCTTCCACGAAAAGGGCATCGAGGCATTTGTCGAGTCGGAGTCCCGCGCTGCGGACCAACCGTTGGAAGGCGGCCCGTTCAAGTCGTTCCTGATGGGACTGCACCGTCTGCAGGGCGAATTCGCGGACACGGACTGCCCGATTCGTACGGCCTTGGTGACGGCACGGGGCGCCCCGGCCCACGAGCGTGTCATCAAGACCCTTCGCGCCTGGGACATCCGGCTGGACGAGAGCCTGTTTCTCGGCGGACGCGACAAGGCCGCGTTCCTTCGCGCATACGATGCCGACGTCTTCTTCGACGACCAGACCGCCAACTGCCAGTCGGGAGCCCGGCACACGGCGATCGGGCATGTGCCGCACGGTGTTCGCAACGAGTGAACGCCG